>JBBQHJ010000127.1:0-12068 GCA_038323865.1 Gemmatimonadales bacterium | reverse complement strand
TATGGATTGGCCTTGGCGGGGTCGGCGAGGTCATTGAGAACATGGCCGCGGAGTTTGAACTGACCATGGCGCTCGCTGGGTGCCGATCGATTGCCGAAGTCGGGGTTGATACGCTCGTACGGCGGAACAGCTGACCAACTGGACACGCGGAACAGCACCGTCGCTCCGTGGTGAGAACGGCCTCCGATCGCTCACGCTGGCCTTTTCTTCTTAGATAAAGAAGTATTGGTTGGCGCACGGAGGCGCGAATGCCGAGGAGCGACGTGTAGTTTCTGCGAGTTCCTGCGGCATCTGCGTTGAGCCGTTGGGCTCGTTGCGCACCGAAAGATGAGAGGCGCTGCCGAGGATGCAACGCGACGGCGTTTGCGGATGTCTTACGTAGAGCGGGCACAACCGCCAATCTTCCGCTGACCCGTCAGCCCACCATGTCGAGACTTCCAGCAATCGCAGTACTCCTTGCCGCCGGTGCCACGAGCGCCGGTGCGCAGGCCACGATGCCACTTCGCGACACCACGCTCGCGAACGGACTTCAGGTCATCGTGATCGAGAATCACGCTGTTCCGCTCGTGACCGTTGAGATCGACGTGAAGAATGGCGCGTATACGCAGACGCACGAGTTCGAGGGACTCGCGCACCTGTACGAGCACATGTTCTTCAAGGCGAACAAGACCATCCCGTCGCAGGAGAAATATCTCCAGCGCCTGCGCCAGCTTGGCGCGCAGTGGAATGGGACAACGTCGGAAGAACGTGTGAACTATTTCTTCACGGTGGGCGTGGATAGCGCGCGTCCCGCAATGCAATTCATGGAAGACGCGCTCCGATATCCGCTCTTCCTCCAGGATGAATTAGTGCGCGAACGGCCGGTCGTCACTGGCGAATTCGATCGCAATGAGGCGAATCCGTATTTCCACCTCGGCCGGGGCATGGACACGCTGTTGTGGACGCCGGCGTACTACTCGCACAAGAACACCATCGGCGATCGCGGCATCATTCTCAGCACCACGCCGGAGAAGATGCGCGAGATCCAGAATCGATACTACATCCCGAACAACTCGTCGCTGATTCTTTCGGGCGACATCACGCCGGCGAACGGTTTCCGAATGGCCGCCGAGGTGTTTGGTGATTGGCCGCGTGGCGCCGATCCCTTTGCGACGGCGATTGCCGATCCGCCACCACTCATGCGATCGAGGTCGGTGGTCGTCACGCAGCCGGTAAACGCAGCGTCACTGCAAATCAGTCTTCAGGGTCCGAGCGTGACGAAGGATCCCGCGGCGACGTACGCCGCTGATGTGCTCTCGCAGATCGTGAACAAGCGCACGAGTGGGTTCACGAAGCGGCTCGTCGACAGTGGCATCGCGTTTCAAGCGGGCCTCAGCTACTACACCCTCGCCCACACCGGGCCGATTTCGATTTTTCTCCAGACGACTCCGGAGAAGATGCTCGATGCACGGCGCGCAGTGATCGACGAAATCGCGCGCATGGCCGATTCGAATTACGTAACGCAACAGGAACTCACCGACGCACAGAAGGAGCTGGGTATTCAGGCGCTGTATGAGCGCGAGGAATCAACCAGCTGGGCACACTCGGTCGGCTTCTGGTGGGCCACGGGTGGACTCGAGTACTACCGCGGGTATGTGCCCAACATGCAGAAGATTTCTCGCGGCGATCTCGCGGCGTATGCGCGCAAGTACATCGTCGGCAAGCCATATGTAATTGGTGGACTGTTGAGCCCCGAGGCACAGAAGAAGACCGGCATCACGGCAGATGCCTTGTTGCCGGGGGTGACGCCATGAACGCGAGGAGCCAGGGGCTGCGAACTGTGTCATTCCGAGCGGAGCGCGCAGCGCGCAGCCGAGGAATCTGCACCTTGCTTGTCGCACTCCTGCTTTTCGCGCCGGCCGCATTCGCACAGAACGGCCAAGGCATCCAGGATTTTCAGGCCGCAGGCATTCACGTCATCTACAAGCCCGTCACGGCGAACGATGTCATTGCCGTACAGCTTTTCCTCAAGGGCGGATCAGCAGCTCTGACGCCCGCCAACGCCGGCATCGAGAATCTCCTCGTCAGCACGGCGACGCTGGGCACCCAGAAGTACACGAAGGATCAGTTCGCGGCCAAGAGCACGGCCACTGGCACCGAGGTTGGCGGTACGACGGGCAACGCTGCAACCACCTTCTCGCTGCGCGCAGTTCGTCAACATTGGGACGAAGCGTGGGATCTGTTCTCGGAAGCACTCGTGCACCCCATCTTCCCGGCCGAAGAGGTGAAGCTGACGCGCGATCAGCTCACGAGTGATCTCAAGCAACGTGCAGACGATCCGGACACCTATCTCAATCTGCTGAGCGACAGCGTCACCTTCGCCGGACATCCGTATCGGCTCGATCCCGCCGGAATGCCGGCGACAATGGCAAAGTTCACGCGTGCGGATCTCGCGGCGTGGCACAAGCGTCGTCTCACGAAGGAGAATCTTCTCGTCGTCGTTGTTGGCAACGTCACGCGCGAGGATCTGGAGAAGAAGATTCTCGCGTCGTTCGGCGATTTACCCGGCCGCGGTGGCGCAGCAACGGCAGTGCCGGCCCTCTCGAATAGCGCGGCATCACTCACCGTGGTGAAGCGCGATCTGCCCACGAACTACATCCAGGGGTTGTACGTCGCGCCAAGCCGGACGAGCAAGGACAACGCAGCGCTTCAACTCGCGACGCGATTGCTCTCCGATCGGTTGTTCGAAGAAGTGCGGACGAAGCGCAATCTCACTTACGCCGTTGGTGCAGGATATCGAACGGGCGCTGTGGGACGCGGCACGTTGTACGTCACTGCCGTCCAACCGGAAACGACGCTCAAGGTAATCTTCAGCGAAGTGCGTCGCATGCAGAACGAACTCATTCCGGCTGATCGCATTCAGGAGACGATGAACGAATACGTCACCGGCTACTGGATGGATCAGGAGACAAACATGGGCCAGGCAGCGCAGCTCGGCGCATGGGAACTCACCGGTGGAGGATGGCGCAATGCGCTCACGTTGGTGGAGCGCATGAAGGCCGTTTCGCCCGCCGATATTCAGCGCGTATCAAAGACGTACATGAAGAACATGCGCTTCATAGTCATCGGCGATCCAAAGAAGATCGACCGGAAGCTCTTCACGTCGCTGTAGCTGTCATTCCGAGCGCAGTCGAGGAATCTGCGCACCGTGTCAACCCCGCCCGTTGTCGCCAGCGCCGAATAGTCATTCACATTGATGGTCGCTGCGCCAGCTCCCTGTGCCCGAGCAGAACCAAGGCCGCGCCGCTGTTGAGCTCACTACCAGAGGACGTTTGCTCCGTAGCGCGCGAGCGCGCCATCGGCGGACACGAGCGCCATTCCCTCGGCGAGCGCCGTGCTGACGAGCAGGCGGTCGAATGGATCGCGGTGGTGCTGGGGCAGTACAGACAGCGCAGCGAGATGCGTGAGCTGAACGCCGAGTAGCCGGATGCGGAGCGCGGCGATGCGCTCGGTGAATACGACTTGCAGTGGCGCGCCAAGTCGCACACGTCCGAGTCCGTCGAGTATGGCCAGCTCCCACGCACTCGCGACGCTGACGTAGAGCTCCGAGCGGGCACGCGAGAGCGCCTCACGCGCTGGACGCGAAAGACGATCGGGGGCAGCGAGGGCCCACACGAGGGTGTGCGTGTCGAGGAGGAGCTTCACTTCGCTCGCTTGGCGCGACGCGGCACGACGGGCGGCGGCAACTCTCCGCCGGTACCCTCGAACGCATCAACGAGCCACGTGGGCGTTTCGAAGGCATCGTCGGCAATCCACATCTGTTCGGCGAACAAACCCAGCGGGCGGGGCGCCGACTCCGTGTGGAAGCCGACGAGCTTTGCGATTGGCTTTCCGTCTTTGGCGATCACGATTTCTTCTCCATTGGCGACGCGTGCAAGCAACTTCGAGAAGTTGGTCTTGGCGGCGTGCACATTCACCATCTCGTTCATGCGTGCCTCATCGTTTTACCGCAGCGGGCGAGTGATTAGTCGTTGAATTAGTCTATATATTAGTCTATATGTGTGCAAGGGGGCGGGTGAGCAGTTCGCCGCTTTCCAGCAGTCCGTGATACATTGGCGCCCATGAAGGTCATTCTCTTTGGAGGGTCCGGCATGGTGGGGCAGGGTGTGCTCCGCGAATGCCTGCTCGATCCAGGTGTCACACAGGTCGTGTCCGTTGTTCGCACACCCACCGGCCAGACGAACCCCAAGCTTTGGGAGGTCGCGCATCGCGACTTTCGGGATTTCTCCGCCATCGAGACCGATCTCGCCGGGGCCGACGCGTGTTTCTACTGCCTCGGTGTGACCTCGCTTGGTCTGTCCGAGGAGCAGTACCGGGCCGTCACGCTGGATATGACCGTTGCTGCGGCACAGACCCTTCAGCGCGTCAATCCGCAGATGACATTCATCGTTGTGTCAGGCCGGAGCACGGACAGTTCCGAGCAGGGCTCCGTCATGTGGGCCCGAGTGAAAGGCGCAGCCGAAAATGCTGTGCTCGCGACGTTCCCGAATGGCTATGCATTCCGGCCGGCGATGATCCAGCCACTTCACGGTATCAAGTCGAAGACGCGAATCTACGCCGTCATCTACTCCATCCTGCGACCGTTGCTGCCCGTGTTTGCGCGATTCCCGGCCTTATTTACGACCACCGAGCAAATCGGGCGAGCAATGCTTCGCGTCGCACGCAGCGGCTTTTCCAAGCGCGTCCTCGAGAGCGAAGACATCAATTCTGTGAAGTGAGTCGAGAAACGCACGCGAAAAGAACGGAGAGCGGACACATCGGAGCGTAATTCACCGCTAACTCACGGTCGTGTTACAGGAACTGACGCCGAGATCGGAAATTCCGTGAGTTGTCAGCCCCGCATGCGCAGCGAAATCATGGCGCCAAGCTAGGAAGGACGTCTCGTAGCAGCAACGAGAACTTCGCAATTCCTGCGAGGGGTTTCAACAAATCTTTAGAGGTTGACGCTGAACTCATGGGGACCTCACGCCTGACAGCACTGTCTGTGCTGTCAGGCGCGACGAGCACCGAAGATCTCTACTTGGCCGATAGCTCCCGAATCGTGTCCGCCATCCAGCGCACGCGCGCGGGATCCGACGCACCACGAACATCGGACGCGATGAGCGACGACAGCTTTGCGAGCGCGGCACGCCGCGCCGCGCCTGTCTTGCCCTCGGCCTCGGTGAGTGATGCCGCAATCATCTCACGACGCGCACTGGCAAGGCCGTTGTCGCGGGTGAGCTGATCGAGGTAGGCGCGCGCCAAGCTGAACGTAGGCGGCCAGACGAGCTTGGTCTGTGCCTGTGGATTCAGTTCCTTCCACGTGATGGACTTGGCCGCATCGATTTCGTTCTGAGAGAGAAACTCACTCGGTTTGAGCTCGAGCACGTCGATGCCGCGGCCGATCTCGGATGAATAGATGTAGCCATTGTACCAGTACGCGCCCCATGCGCCGCCGATGAGCATCTTGGTCGCGTCGAGCGGGCCGCGGTCGAAGTACGCAATTTCCCTTGGCTTTTTCGCATCGCTGAACTCGACGATGGACACGCCGCCCTGATACCACGCCTGCGCCATGATGTCACGGCCCGGAATGGGAATGAGCGATCCATTGTGCGCCACGCAATTCTCCTCGGCAGTCTGCGCAACGGGAAGCTTGTAGTAGCTGCCGAAGGTCAACTTCTTTCCATCGCGCGTGAAGATCGCGTCGGCGCCCCACTCCGGACGATCCGTCTTCTGGCAGCGCGCCTGCGTGCCGCCGCCCCATTCATCGGTGAAGAGGATCCTCTTGGCGTCATTGCTGAATGTCGCCGAGTGCCAGTAGGCAAAGTTTGGGTCGCTGACTTCGGCGATGCGCTTTGGCTTTGTGGGATTACTCACGTCGAGCAGGATTCCATTGCCTGCGCAAGCGCCCGCCGCCAAACCCATTGCCATGTAGATGGTGATGTCGTGGCACTGATTCGTCTCGGCGGTTGTCTGCGTGTTCTCGCCGTGTGCGCCGCCCTTCGCAAGGCCCGCGATGTTTCCCTTGTCGTCGGCGAACACGCGTGGCGACGCAATCACCTTGGCCTGCTCCGGATGCGCGAGCGGCACCTGGATGATGTCGATGCGGAAGAGCGATGTGTTCGGATCTTCTGCCGGAGCTTTACCCGAGCATCCCGCGAGCTCACTCGGTGAACGCGCGAAGCTTGTTCCGCCGACGTACACGTAGATGTTGGCTTTGTCTTTCGGATCGACCGCCAGTGTGTGCGTGTGCGAGCCGCGGCAGGTCTGCACGGCGGCGACCTGCTTCGGGTGCATCATGTCGGAAATGTCGAAGATGCGCACGCCGCGGAAGCGATCCTTGCTGACGCTGTCGGCGACACCACCCTTGCCGCAGTCCACGCGTCCACGTGGTTCTTCGACGGACATGAACACCAACTTGCCGTAGATGCTCGGATCGCCCTGACCACCGGGGCATGTGAACGCGAGTTTGAGCGCAGGAATTCGGGGATTGGAAATGTCCCAGAACTGCAACCCGTTGAAGTTGCCCTGAACGAGAAGGTTGCCCTGAAAGGCGAAGTCGGAATTCAGGTAGCCGAAATCGCCGAGGTTGCCGGCGTTGTACATATCACCCGGCTTGTCCCCGTGCCCAATCAGCTCGAGGTTCTTGGCGGCGACGACGGCATTCTGAAAGCCACCCCCAAGTGCGAGACGAGGGTCTTGTGCGCGCGCCGTTGCTGCGATGCAGAAAGCGGCGACGATGAGACGGGTCCGAGAGAACATGTGAGCCTTGAAGGGGAGGACGATGCCCTCAAGATACTCGGCGTGAGGCGTGATGCGTATTGCGCGAGAGGTTCGGCGTTCGGCGATCGTGTTGTGGAGGTGCGTGAAACGAATTCGCCTCACCCTACACGCAATACGATCCCCGTACGCCGAACCTCTCGCCCCTCACGCTGAACGCCTCACGCCGCGACAAATGCGGCTGTCCATTCCTTCTGTTTCTCATCCTGCTGGATGATCTCGTCGACATCCACCACGAGCTGCGCGCCGTCTCGGCGAATCGGCAGCCGGTCCATGTCACGGGTTGCGCGACCATCAATGAAGGAGCCGTCGGGCTTGTAGTGCGACTTGTGCTTAGGGCACATGAACACGTGATCATCATTGTCCCAACGAAGCGCCGTGTTCTGGTGCGGACAGGACAGTGAAAACGCGAACACCTTGTTCGAGACGCGAGCGAGGATCACCGAGTTGTCCTTGTCGATGGTGACACCGTCGGCCGTGGGCACGGCATAGCGCTTCTCGCTCGTGCTGTCGCCCGGCCTGGCTGCAAGCGCACCGCCACCAATCACCGGCATGGCCAACGCTGCGCTTGGACGCAGGCTCGCGAAGCCCAGCGATGCCAGCGCAACGCCCGCGGCGCGCAGGAAATCGCGGCGCTCCACGGCAGCCGGCGAATTCATGGCGCCGTGCAGCGTGCACTCGCCGCAGTCATCAGCCGATTCAGGGGTGGACATGTCTATGGATAAGAGTCGGATCTTCTGGTTGACACCTTCGCTCAGTGATACCCGCTACGACTGGCCGGGTTGCAATGAAAAAGGGGGTCAATTCGGGCAGTGAGCGCCGTTCATGCTTTGCAATATGCGCGAGCACATGCGCTCGGCACTCCCGGTTCAGGAGCTGCTCGCAATTCACGTCGGACCGAATGACGACCTCAGCGTGGCGGGTCCGCAGTCGGCAAGCGTGCTCTCGTATCTTCGCGCCATGGAAGGTGTTACAGCCACACGGGATTTCTTCGGTATGCTCGCGACCGGAGCAGATATCAACACGGCCTTGTCAGCGCTGCCGTGTTTCGCCAGTATCGAAAGTCTACAGATCGCGTGGCGTCGCTGGCTCAGTGCTGCTCCCCTTGATGCACTCATTCCAACCACTGGTGTGCGCTGATGGAAACGATCGAAGGATGGCTGGCGGTTGAAGCGTCGACTGAACGTGAAGAAAAGACCGCACACCTCGAGCGCGTTCGCGCCGAGCTCCGCCGCGACAATCCGCGGCTGACGGATCCGCAGATCGATCTCATTGCGGCGGTTGCCGCCGAGATCCGGTATACGCGTGAGGTGCTGATGACGAGGGTGCGCAAGGCAGCTGCTGCGTAGTCCCGCGCGGCGACGATAGGTTCGTCGCATGATCGCACCGCTACTTGCTGGTTTCCTTGCGTGGAGTGCGCCCGACAGCGGCGCATTCATTCGAATCAATCAGCTCGGCTATCTCCCCGACGCGCCGAAGATCGCCGTCGTATGCGCCCTCGCCCCGATCGAATTGTCGACGTTCTCTGTCGTCGACACGCGCGGCACGGTGGCCATCACGTCGGCGCGAGCGAAGAAGTCGGGCGCCTTTGGTCCCTGTGTCGAGACGTGGCGGCTCGACTTCACGTCGCTGCGAAAGTCTGGCGACTACGAGATACGCGCCGGCATCTATCGGTCGCCGGTTGTGCACGTCAGTCGAGACGTCTACCGCGGCATTGCCGACACGCTGATGGGCTACATGCGTCAACAGCGCTCGGGGTTCAATCCCTTCCTGCGCGACTCGGCACACAAGAAGGACGCGATCATCGTCGATCATCCCACGCGCACGGGGGAGACGATCGCCGTGAGCGGTGGCTGGGCCGACGCAGCGGACTATCTCCAATACGTGGCGACGTCGGCGACCGCGGCCTTTCACCTGATGTCGGCGTATCGCGAGAGCCCGTCGTCATTCGCGGATGCGTATGACGCGCGTGGCTTGCCGGGAAAGAACGGCATTCCTGACATCGTGGATGAAGCGCGTCATGGACTGGACTGGTTGTCGCGGATGTATCCGAACGACAGCACGATGTTCAATCAGCTCGGTGATGATCGCGATCACACGTACTTCGATCTCATCACGACGGACAGTTCGGACTACGGGTGGGGGAAGGGCGGTGCGCGTCCCGTGTATCCATGCACTGGGAAGCCACAGGGTATTCTCAAATACAAGAACCGCGCGACGGGCTATGCGTCGACGGCCGGAAAGTTGGCGGCGGCGTTTGCGCTTGGTGCGCAGACGATTGCGTCGTATGACCGATCGTTCGCTGACACACTGCGACGCAAGGCGATTGCCGCATATGCACTCGGTGAAGCGCACCCCGGTGTGTGCCAAACGGCACCTGGCGGCGCACCCTACTTCTACGAAGAAGACAACTGGGTCGACGACATGGAGCTTGGCGCAGCCATGTTGCATCAGCTTACAGGAGATGCGAAATACCTGCGAAATGCGACGGCGTTCGCACGGTTAGAGCCGGTGACGCCATGGATGGGTGCCGACACGGCGCGCCACTATCAGTGGTATCCGTGGCAGAATGCGGGGCACTATGAAGCGTGGACTCGTGCCGATCGTGCGTCTCGCTCGGAATTGAGTGGGTTCTATCGCGAAGGCGTGTCGCGCGTCGCAAAGAGGGCGTCGAATGGATTCAAGGTTGGTATTCCATTCATCTGGTGTTCGAATGACTTGATGGTGGCATACGCGGCGCAGGCGCGGTTGTATCGCCGAATGAGCGGAGATGCCGCGTTTCGGGAATACGAGCAGGCCGCGATTGATTGGATCTTCGGGACGAATCCGTGGGGCACGTCGATGGTGATTGGCGTCCCGCGTTCAGGCGTGTGGCCGCGCGATCCTCATACCGAGCTTCCGGATTCCTTGCACAAGGGATTGACTGGCGGGTTGGTTGATGGACCTGTCTATGCCTCGATCTACCGAAATCTTCGCGGGATCAGGTTGCTGCATCCGGATGAGTACGCGGCGTTCAATACCGGATTCATCGTCTACCATGATGACCTCGGTGACTATTCCACGAACGAGCATATCATGGATGGAACGGCAAACTTGATTTGGCTTTTGTCCCTGCGTTGAGGCGCTGGCCCGTGGCAACTAGGCACAGACAGTGCGGCCCACCGGCGGACACTCCGGATCGCGGCGTCGTTGGATCCGATTCAACCTTTGCGATTTGAATAGTTGTTGTCTTGGCGTGCTTGGCCCCTCTATCGGGACGTTGGCCTAACAGAATGCACAGACACAGCGGATGGGACACAGACACACCGGATCTGGCACAGACACACCGGGTAAGAGCAGATCCTTCGCTTCGCTCAGGATGACAACTGGTCTCCTGAAGTGATCCGCCGTGTCTGTGCCCAATCCAGAACGTCTGTGCAGGCAGTTGCTAGACAGTAGGACTCACAGAGGAGATAAACTGGAATGTTCAATTGATACCGTGAGCGACGCCGAGCCAGGCGAATCCAACCGCGACGGGCGATCCGAAACGCGGGCCGCGTGGGTCGAGCATGCGGCTCCCCGCCGTGACGAGGGCGAATAGCCCCCAGAGAATGAAGATGACCTCCAGCTCACGCGTAGAGCGTTGTGGCAGGAATCGCACGACGATAGGCACGAATTGCGTTATTTACGTGTCAAATGGCTGACACATGCCGTGGCGTGTGGCCGTAATCGAGTACAGTTTTCACGTCCGCCCCTCGCTGCAAGTGCCGTGACCGACGTCTCTGCTGCATCCGAAGCACACAACACAGAATTCGTTCCGCCGCCGACGCCTGCGCCGGCGGCGCGTAGGTACGACCGATCGATCATCGAAGGAAATCTCAGCAACGCAGTCTGGAGGATCGCGTGGCCCACGATGCTCACGAGCATCATCGGCGGCCTCCAGGGCATGGTCGACCACATTCTCGTTGGACATCTCGTCGGCTTCAAGGCGAATGCAGCCATCGGTGTGGCGAATCAGATTTTCGTCATTGTCATTGTCTTCATCAATTCCCTGTTCACGGGAATGAACGTGCTCGTCGCGCGCTTCGCCGGCGCAGGCGAGAGCGACAAGGTCGATCGCACGGTCTATCAGGCGTTCCTCACCGCCGTTGGACTCGCGCTGTTCGTCATGGGGCCGATCGGATATTTCTCGGCGCCAACCCTGCTCGATTTCGTCCACGCGACACCCGAGGTGAAGGAACAGGCGCTGCCATTCCTGCGCATCATGTTCGTCTTCAGCTTCGGCATGTTGATGTTCTACATGCTGAGCGGCGCACTACGCTCGGCCGGCGACGCGCGAACGCCCATGATTCTCGGCGTCACGCTCACGGTGTTGAACCTGATTTTCAATGTGATTCTCATTCGCGGCCTCGGGCCAATTCCAGCATTCGGTACGAAGGGCTCTGCAATGGGCACCGCGGCAGCATCGATGCTGTTGGGTGCGTTCGCGCTGTACAGGTTGATCCATGGCGGCTGGGTTGTGCGCTTTCCGCATGGGCAGAGCTACAAGCCGGACTGGGAGATAATCCGCGCGCTCTTCCGCTTTGGTTTGCCGAGTGGAATTCAGGGCATCGCGATGAACATTGGTGGCGTGTTGATGCTGTCGTTCATCGGCTCACTCGCGCAGGGCGCTGCGGCACAGGCGGCGTTTGCGGTGACGTACTCGCAACTCTTCTCGCTGATCACCTGGACGTCGCTCGGTCTGATGGGCGCGGCGGCCGCTGTCGCCGGACAGAACCTCGGCGCCGGCCATCCTGATCGATCGCTCGAGGCGATTCACACGGCGGCGCGTATTGGTCTCGCGGGCGCAGCGTTCATCGGATTCTTCTTCCTGTTTTTCCCGAGCCAGCTGCTCGGCATTTTCGGAATGAATGATCCAACAGTCGTCGAGATTGGATCGCAGTTGCTCCGTGTGCTGAGTGTGTCGGGACTGTTCATCACCGTTGCGCTCGCGTATACCGGCGGCCTGCAAGGCACGGGCGACACCAAGAGCCCGTTGTACATCTCGATCATCTCGCAGATGGTCTTGCCGCTGGGCATCTGCTTCTTCCTCAAGACATTCAGTACGCTCACACCGCTTTCGATCTGGATCGCCATTTTGGTTGGTCACATGACGAGGTGCATACTCAGCGTGTGGCGCTTCAATCAGCAGAAGTGGCGCGCCATTGCGGTAGACATCAAGAAGCCGATGTCATCCTGAGCCCACTTGTCATCCTGAGCGAAGCGAGGGATCTGCACAGGTTGTCATCCTG
>JBBQHJ010000126.1:0-12096 GCA_038323865.1 Gemmatimonadales bacterium | reverse complement strand
CGTGAAACGGCTCGTCGCCGAGTCGGTGGACGTTCACGAGATAGTGTCCCGCGCCAACGGCACGAATCTGAAATGCGCCACCAGTGTCAGTGATCGCGAGGCGGGTGCGAGTACTGTCCAGAAACATCTCGCTTTCTTTGCCTCCCACGCTATCGACAAAAACCAAACGCACCTCGGCGAGTGCAACGGGACGTGTGGAGCGGATGCTCGCGACAGATCCGCGAAAGCTCGCGTCGCTAGCCTGAGCCGTTGCCGCGGCGGGCAGCGCAGCGATGAGCGTGATCAAGCACGCAATGCGAGGGATGAGAATCATTTCGCCGAGTCGTCCCCAGAAAGGATGCAATATTGTATACATGGCAGAGCCAACATGCAATGTCGCCCCGTGCGCGCGCCCTCGGCCTGCTGCATCTTCACCGGATTCAGGTCTTCGTCAGGAGCACCGATATGCGCCCCACCCTGCCGCTGCTCGCCGCCCTTCTCGTGATGCCCTCCCCGCTCGCCGCGCAATCGGTGAAGTCGCCGTCCGAACCGAAGACGTGGGAGACCCCCTGGGACAAAACACGCCCGCGCGATCCATTCGTCGATCACACTGGCCGCGTGTGGTTCGTCGGCCAGGTCGGCAACTACGTCGCGAACCTCGATCCCAAAACGGGCGAGTTCAAGCGATTCGCCATTGAGCCCGGCACCAACCCACACAACCTCGTTGTCGACGCCAAGGGCATGGTGTGGTTCACCGGCAATGCGAACGGCCGCATCCTCAAGATGGACCCGGCCACCAGCAAGATCACGACATACATGATGCCCGACAGTTCGCTGCGCGATCCGCACACCATGACGTTCGACCGCCACGGCGACGCATGGTTCACCGCGCAGAACTCCGGATTCGTCGGCAAGCTCACGAGCGCAGACGGAAAGATTCGCCTGTGGAAGATGGAGAAGGACTCGCGTCCCTACGGCATCTGGCTTGATTCACATGACCAGCCATGGTTCGACCTCTTCGGGACGAACAAGATCGGCACCATCGATCCAAAGACCATGGAGTTTCGCGCCGTCGCATTGCCGAACGATCGCACGCGTCCGCGTCGCATCGCGATCACCCCCGACGACATCATCTGGTATGGCGACTACACCCGCGGTTACCTTGGCCGCCTCGATCCGAAGACGGGTGCCATCGAGGAATTCCAACTTCCATCGGCCGGCACATCATTGCCGTACGCAATGACCGTCGATGATCGTGGCCGAGTATGGATCGCCGAAACGGGTGTGCAGCCGAATCGGTTGGTGGCGTTCGATCCATCACGAAAGGCTTTCACCGAGATCGTGCCGATCCCCGCTGATCAGCCCAATGCAATTCGTCATATGGTGTTCGACAAGACAACACGGCAGATCTGGTTTGGCGGCGACGCGAACATGATCGGCCGCCTTCACGTTTCTGCGCCACCGCTAGTTCCGTAACACAAAAGCAGATCCTTCGCTGCGCTCAGGACGACAACGTGTGTCATTCCGAGCGTAGTCGAGGAATCCGCACCTCACGCCCTACACACAATGATTCTTCTACTAGCCTTTCTCGCACAGCAGCAGACCGCCGCGCCAACACAGGAGATCTCGCGCATTGTCGTCACGCCGGCGAGTCGCACCATGGTCGCCGGCGACACCCTGCGACTCCGCGCGGAAGCGCGTGACGCCGCGGGCAATGTCATTCCCGGAGTCACGTTCCGGTATCGCCTCGGCTCCGGCGCTCGCTTTGAGGGACGCGTGGATTCACTCGGTCTCGTCACGGCTGGCTCGACGGCGATTCTTCCCGTGACAGTTACTGCGACTTCGCCGACGACCAAGCCAAAGTTCGACGTCATCGAGATCAAGGCAGTGCCCGGACCTGCGGCGTCGCTCGAGCTTTCGCCTGCCGTGGAGAAGCTCGTGCCCGGCCAGCGCCTTCGGTACATCGGTCGCGTATACTCGGCGAGCGGTGACCAGCGCTATGACAACGTGTCGTGGATGAGCTCCAATCCCGGTGTTGCAACTGTGAATTCGGATGGACTCGTCACGGCACACAAGTCCGGAAGCATCACGCTGACCGGCAATGTGGGCAGCGTGCGCAAGGGCATGACCGTTCAGGTGATGAGTAGTGACGTCGCAACCATGTCGATTACGCCGAGCACGTTGAAGGCGCGCACTGGTGACGTGGTGAAATTCGCCGTGAATGCAAAGGACGCGCGCGGCAAGCAGATCGCCGATGCAACGCCGACGTGGAGCTTCTCGCCGGGCCACGGCATGATGGAAGCCGACGGCACGTTCGTTGGTTACGAGCCGGGCGAATACACGGTGACAGCCTCATTCGGCAATCGCAGCGTTGAATCCACGGTCACGTTGAGTGATCGCGACATCCGTCGTCCGCTGACGCTCGTGGGCCGCTTGCCGCGCACGCGCTTCAGCACCGAAGAAGTCTGGCTCCATCCCAACGGCAAGAACGCGTATCTCGGAAGCGGCTCGGGTGGCGATGTGCTGTATGCGCTCGACATCAGCGATCCCTCCAAGCCGACGGTCACCGATTCGGTGATCACGAACACGCGTCGCGTGAACGACGTGCAGACATTTCCCGATGGAAAGTTTCTCGCCTTCACGCGCGAAGGCGCGAGCGATCGCAAGAACGGCATCGTCATCGCACAGATCGACGATCCCGCGCACCCGAAGGTGATCGCCGAGTTCACGGATGGTGTCACCGGTGGCGTGCATTCGATCTTCATCAACAAGCAGGAGAAGTACGGCACGTATCTCTATCTCACCAACGACGGCACGGGCGCACTGCACGTGCTCGACGTGAACGATCCGTATCATCCGAAGGAAGTGGCGCGCTGGAAGACCGAGGGACGTCCCGATGCAGGACGGTCGCTGCACGACATCGACATTCGCGACGGCTTGCTTTACGCGAGCTACTGGAATGATGGCCTCGTGATTCTCGATATCGGCAATGGCATCAAGAATGGTTCGCCGTCGAATCCGCAGCTCGTGTCGCAATTCAAGTACGATTTGAATGCGATGTACAAGCAGGTCGAAGTGGACGGCGGCCCGGGCTTCATCCGCGGAACCCACACCGCGTGGCGTCACAAGAACTACGTTTTCATTGCCGACGAAGTCTTTCCGGCGAGCTATCCGAAGAACACAAAGGACGCGGCCGCGGGTCGTGCGTATGGGCGCCTGCAGGTGATCGACGTCAGCGATATCACGAAGCCGAAGTCCGTCGCGTTTTATGAGCCGGAGTACGGCGGCGTGCACAACGTGTGGGTGCTGGGCGACACGCTCTATATGGGCGCGTACAACGCGGGCTTCCGTGTATTCGACATCAGTGGCGAGTTGCGCGGTGATCTCCGCGCGCAGCAGAGGGAGATCGGGCATCTCAACACCGCCGATCTCGATGGCTTCCGGAAGAACACCGCAATGACGTGGGGTGTCGTCGTGAATCCGAAGGACGGCATGGCCTACGTGAATGACGACAACAACGGCTTGTGGGTGGTGAAGATCGAGCCGAAGACCAAGCCGGTTCCCTGACGATCTCAGCCGTTAGCCGGTTGCCGTAAGCTCATTATGTGAGTGTCCCTACATAACGGACACAAACGTGCATGAGCGTGCACATGTGAACGTCACATGATCTCCGTCGCCCTCATCGAGGACAACCGGCTCGTCCGGGAGGGCATGGCTGCGCTGTTGAACCAGAATGACGACTTCCAGGTCGTCGCGGCGGGATCGAGCGCCGATCCCGCCCTCCTGCGGGAGGCAAATCCCCAGGTCATTCTGCTCGATGTCGGCCTGTGGGATGACGACAGCCTGCGCGTGGCCGAGACGGTCCGCCGCGAGCATCCGGCGTCGCGCGTCATCATCATGGATCTGCTCCCGGTGCACGAGGACATCGTCGAGTTCGTGAACGCGGGCGTGTCCGGCTTCGTCCTCAAGGATGCCACGGTCGGAGACCTCGTGAGCACGATCCGCGCGGTCGCCGGCGGCGCGCACGTACTCCCGCCGGAAATGACGTCCTCGCTCTTCTCGCAGATCGCGCGTGAAGCCATCGTGAAAGGGCGCGCAGTTGCGATGGACGCGGTACGCATGACGGCGCGCGAACGCGATGTCATCGACCTCATCGGTGAGGGTCTCAGCAACAAGGAGATCGCGACGCGGCTCAACGTTGCGACGCACACGGTGAAGAGCCATGTGCGCAATGTCATGGAGAAGCTCGCGCTCCATACGCGTCTGCAAATCGCCGCGTTTGCCCACAAAGAGAGTATCACTCAAACGGACTAGTCCCTGATTCGTCCGTTTGGGCGATATGTGAGCGATTTGAGGTGCACTAACCTCAAGACATCTCCGCTTGACGTGCACAGTCGCGGATGAGAGTGGGCGCCGTTGCGCCGCCACGTCCTTTCCGCGCACACCGCACAGGTTCAGGGAGAATTTCAATGACAGGCTATCTGAGCAATCACGTCGCCCGCGTGTTGGGTCAACGCATACGCGCGACGTTTCTGTTCGCGTCGCTCGCACTCGGAGGCGCACTCACCACGTCATGTGACGTGCACAAGGCGAGCGATCCCGGCACCATTGCGTCGCTCACGGTGTCGCCCAATCCGAGCTCGATGGCGATCAACGGCACGCAGCAGTTCGTCGCCAAGGGCACGGACTTCGATGGCGTTGACCTCGGCGTGTCGCCAACCTGGTCGGTGGTGTCGGGAGGCGGGTCGATCAGCGCATCGGGCATGTTTACGGCGGGTACCCTGATCGGCACGTACGCGAGTACGGTGCAGGCGGTGAGCGGCGGCTTGACGAGCAAGGCGACAGTGATCGTGACCGTCGGCCCGCTCGCAACCATTGTCGTAAGCCCCACACCGATGTCGCTCGGCATTGGCGCCACGCAGCAGTACACTGCCATCGGCAAGGACGCGGGCGGTAACGTCGTGGCCTTTACGCCGAACTGGGCGGTGATCGCGAACGGTGGCGTCGTGAATTCGACCGGCATGTTTACCGCCGGCGGAACAATCGGGACGTTCACCAACACGATTCAGGCAAGCAGCGGCGCCATCACCGGCACTGCCACGGTCACCGTGACGGCAGGTCCGCTGGCCACGATGACCATCACGCCGAATCCCGCGGTGCTCAACGTTGGCGCGACACAGTCATTCACCGCCACGGGGAAGGACGCGGGCGGAAATGCCATCGTCGTCACGCCGGTGTGGTCGGTTGTTGCGGGGGGCGGCACCATCGATCCCGCGACGGGACTCTTCACCGCCGGCGCAGCGGGCGGCACATTCGCCAACACCGTTAAGGCAACGAGCGGTTCGATCACCGCATTCGCAACCGTCACTGTCGTTCCTGCCGGCCCGGCCCGGCGCTCGCCTCGATCACCGTCACGCCAAATCCGGCGTCCGTTCCCACTAACGCGGGTCAACTCTTCATCGCTGTCGGACGTGACGGAAGCGGCAACATCATCGCGATGACGCCCGTCTGGTCGATCGTGAACGGCGGCGGCAGCATCAACGCTGGCACTGGGCAATTCACAGCAGGCAGTGTGGCCGGTGCATTCGCCAATACAGTGAAGGCCACCAGCGGGAGCATCTCGGGAACCGCGACCGTCAACGTGACGTCGGGGACCACCCTTGCCACGATCACTGTCACACCGAATCCGGCCACCGTCGCAGCGACCGGCGCGCAACAGTTCACGGCCGTCGGTCGTGATGGAAACGGCGCGGTCGTCGTCATCACGCCGACGTGGTCGGTGGTCAACGGCGGGGGCACCATTAACGCCAACTCGGGCCTCTTCACCGCTGGCGCGGTCGCAGGAACCTTTGCCAACAGCGTCACGGCAACCAGCGGCGGCATCTCCGGCGCTGCGACCGTGATTGTCACGGCGGTCATCGGCGGCGGTCCGCCCCCGCTGATCGGCTTTGGCACCGCGGCACCGAACGGCATCATGGCCGGCACCGCAGTCACCTGCGTCACCGGTGGCATCATCAACGCGGACGTCAGCATCAGCCCGGGTGGAGCGCTCTCCGGCTTCGGTCCGTGCGTGATCACCGGCGTGAAGCACCTCGCCGACGCAGTTGCGGCCCAAGCACAGCTCGACCTCACGTCGGCATACAACCAGCTCGCCGCACTTCCATGTCCGCCGGCGAACGCCATCGTCGCGAATCTCGGTGGAACGACCAAGGCCGCGGGTGTCTACTGTAGCGCCACGACGATCGGCGTCACTGGTACTCTGACGCTCGATGGCGGCGGCGATCCGAATGCGAACTTCGTCTTCCAGGCGGGCACCGGCCTGACAACCGCCGGCAACGTCGTGCTCATCAATGGCGCCCAGGCCAAGAACGTGTACTGGCTGGTTGGCAGCTCGGCCACGATCGGCACGGCGTCACAGTGGCAGGGCAATGTGGTCGCTCTCACCAGCATCACGCTCGTGGACAACGCGACGCTGCTGGGCCGAGCTCTCGCGCGGAATGGCGCGGTCACGCTCGGAACGAACAACGTCATCACGCTTCCATAACCGGAGATCACATGTTGAACAAAGCACTCATAGCAATCGCGACGCTGGCCTGGGCTGCGCCCGCCGCGGCGCAGGAGCGGGGCACGATGGAATTCGGGGCATTCGGAAGCGCCGCCACCTTTAACAACGATCTCAGCCTCAAGACCGGGTACGGCGGCGGGGGGCGAATCGGCATGTTCCTCGATCGGCACTGGGCGATCGAGTTCGAGGACGCCGAGATGCGAGCGTCTCGGCCGAATGGATTGAAGAACGTGAACGTCGGCATTCTCTCGGGTCGCCTGGTCGTCACACCTTTCCCTGACGGCGCGCTGACGTTCCATGTCGGCGCGGGTGCCGGTGGATCAACCGAGACGAATTTCCTCCACAGCTACGGCGTCAGTGCACTACTCGGCGCCAAGCTGGCGCTCACTGAGAATGCATCACTGCGGCTCGACGGTCTGGTGGACTGGCTCGAGGAGCCGGACCTCATTACGTACAAGAGCCTGCACTTCGGAATCAGTCTGTTTCGCCGGCCCGGGGCGCAGGTGCGTACGGTGACGACGATGATGCCGGCGCCAATGATGACGATGGCCGCGCATGAAGACAGTGTCAGCGCCTCGGAGACCCGCCGGCTTCGCGAGCGCGATGCTGCATTCCGGGCGCTCCGCGACTCGCTTCGGAATGCGCCGGTTGCACACGCGCCATCACCGGCCACCGTCGCAGCCATGGAAGCCAGAATTCACTTTGCGTTCGATAAATCGGAGTTGACGGATTCTGCACGTGCGATCCTGGATGAAAAGGTCGCCATCTTCCGCGCGAATCCCGACCTCTCGATCGACGTCGTAGGCTATACGGACGTCACAGGCAGCGACGCGTACAACATGGCGCTCGGCACGCGTCGCGCAGATGCGACGAAGGCGTACATCGTGTCGCAGGGTATCGCGGCGAACCGGATCATCACCGACTCCAAGGGCGAGCGCCAGCAGATCACCAACTCCGCCGGAGCAAAGGGTGAAGCGCCGAACCGGCGGGCCATCTTCCGGCTCGTAATTTCGTCGGATCGGGAATGATGGATGCGCGAAAGCAAGTTCACGGAAGCTGAGATCGTCCAGGCGCTCCGGCAGGTCAGCGCGGGCACGCCCGCCGCGCAGATCTGCCGGACGCTCGGCATAACGGAGACGACGTTCTATAGATGGCGGCAGAAATACGACGTTGCAGCGACGAACATTCCGCATGAGATGCGGAAGCTCCGCGACGAGAACGCAAAACTCAAGCAGATTGTGGCGAACCTCCTCCTCGACAATCAGGCTCTGACGGAATCGGGCCGGAAAAAGTAAGGCGCTAGCGGCGTTCGGCTTTTGTTCGTATACTCGTCGTCCCCATGACCGTCCCCGCCGACCTCTCCAAGCTCCGCATCAACCGCGACGCGCCTACGCCCCCAGAGCGAAAGGCGCTCATCCGCAACCTGATCTTTTTCGGAGCGGCGGTGGTCATCATCATCGCCGCGGTGATGTTCATGCGCTCGCGCAGTGCGCCCGTGGTGCAAGTCGTCACGGCACAGGCAACATCGAGCAGTGCGTCGTCAGCGAGCGGGGGATCCACCGTGGTCACGGCGAACGGCTACGTCGTTGCGCGCACGAAGGCATCGGTCTCCGCAAAAATTGCGGGCCGACTCGCGTTCTTGAATGTCAGCGAAGGCTCGCGCGTCAACAAAGGCGACGTCATCGCTCGGCTCGATAATGCCGACTACGAAGCCGCGGTCGCGCAGGCGCAGGCAAACATTGCGTCCGCTGAGGCGAACGTTATCGAGTTGCGCGCCGATCGCGATCAACTCGCGCGCGAGGCGGGACGCATCAAGGACATTCGCGCCAAGAATGCGAACCTGATTTCACAGCAGGATCTGGAAATTGCCGAGTCGCGCGCCGCGCAGGCCGCGGCGCGGTTGAACGCCGCGGACGCACGCAAGCGTTCGGCCGAGGCGGGGTTGCGTATGGCGCAGGCGAACAATGACAACACCGTGATCCGTGCTCCCTTCACTGGAACGGTGCTGCGGAAAGACGCCGAGGTCGGCGAAGTGGTGGCGCCATCCGTTGGTGGAGGTCTTACGCGCGGCGCCGTCGTGACACTGGCAGATCTCTCCACGCTCGAAGTGGAAGTCGACGTCAACGAGGCGTACATCGCGCGCATTCGCGGTGCGCTGCCGGCGCGCATCACGCTCGATGCGTATCCCGATACATCGTTCCGCGGCATCGTGCGACAGGTCGTGCCCACGGCCGATCGTCAGCGCGCCACGGTGCAGGTGAAAGTGTCCATTCTCGAGCGCGATCCGCGCATTCTGCCGGAGATGGGCGCGAAGGTGGATTTCATGCAGCCCGATACAGCAGGAGCGAGGCACGAGGGGAGAGGTCCGATACGCATACCGGCCGCCGCACTGAAGACGGACGCTGGCGCGAGCATCGTGTGGATTGTGCGCGACGGAAAACTCGTGCGCCAGGCCGTGACGACAGGTCCTGTAAGCGGCGGATTCGTTGAAGTGCGAACGGGGCTGAATGGTGGTGAGCAGTTGATGGTCAGCGGAGTTGACGTGCCGACCGATGGACTGAAAGTAAAATTGCCGTAAGAGGAGATTCCTCGACTGCGCTCGGAATGACACCGTGTCACCCTGAGCGCAGCGAGGGGTCTGCTTTTTCCGATTCTAACAGGAGCTCCACATGGCGCTGGTCGAGATTCGCGACGTCTCCAAGTCCTTCAAGCGCGAGGCGCAAACCGTCGATGTCTACAGCGGACTCACCATCGACTTCGCCGAAGGCAGCTATACCGCGCTCATGGGCCCGTCGGGCTCGGGCAAGTCCACGCTGCTCAACCTCGTGGCGGGGCTCGACAAGCCAACCAGCGGCACGGTGACCGTCGCCGGTGCGAACGTCAGCGCCATGACATCGACGCAGCTTGCCGACTGGCGCGCGCGCACCATCGGCTTCGTTTTCCAATCGTACAACCTGCTGCCGGTGCTGACCGCTCAGCAGAACGTCGAGCTGCCGCTCCTGCTCACGAACCTCAACAAGAAGGAGCGCACCGAGCGCACCGCCATTGCACTCGGTGTTGTTGGCCTGAGTGATCGGCTCGATCACTATCCGCGCCAGCTTTCGGGCGGCCAGGAGCAGCGCGTGGCGATTGCACGCGCGATCGTCGCCGATCCGGCGCTCATCCTGCTCGATGAGCCCACCGGTCAACTCGACGCCAAGAGTTCCGAAGAGGTGCTCGAGTTGATGCGTCGGCTGAACGAGGAGTTCCATAAGACCATCATGATGGTGACGCACGATCCCAAGGCCGCTGAGCACGCGAAGTCGGTGCTGCATCTCGAGAAGGGTGTGTTGATCGAGGGCAGTGTAGGCGTGAAGGCGGGACGTACCCCAACGGTGTCGAGGGAAGCGGCGAGGATACGGACATGAAATTCCTCCCCCTCGTTCTCGCGAATCTCAGTCGTCACAAGCTGCGGACGATTCTCACCATCATGAGCACGGCGCTCGCGCTGTTCCTGTTCGCGATGCTGCGCAGTGTTGTCACCACGTTGAACGCCGGTTCCGAAGTGAGCAGCGCGCAGCGTCTCATCACGCAGAACTCCACGGCCTTTGTGATTCCATTGCCCATGGCGTATGCGAATCGCCTGGCATCGGTGCCACACGTGAAGGAAGTCACGTGGGCCAATTGGTTCGGCGGCAAGTATGGCGACGGCAAGAAATTCTTCGCGCAGTTCGCCGTCGATCCGGAGACGTACCTCAAGATGTATCCCGAGTATGAGCTTCCCGAAGACCAGAAGCAGGCGTTCCTCAAGGAGCGTTCTGCGGCGCTGATCGGTGAAGGACTCGTGCGCATGTTCGGTTGGAAGGTGGGCGACAACGTGACTATGCAGGGCACCATCTTCCCCGGCGACTGGACCTTTACGATTCGTGGCATCTACCATCCGTCGCAGAAGGCGTATGGCGACGATCAGTTCATGTTCCACTACGACTATCTCTATGAGCGCGATCCGGCTCGCGTGACGCCGGGCTGGTACATCCTGAAGATCGACGATCCGAGTGCTGCGGCAGTCGTGGCGAAAACCATCGACGAACAGTTCAAGAATTCCACCGCACCAACGAAGACCGGTACGGAGAAGCAGTTCGCCGCCGGGTTCGCGGGCATGTGGGGTAACGTGAAGCTGCTGATGAGCACCATCGGCATGGCCGTGGTGTTCGCAATTCTGCTCGTGACGGCAAACGCGATGATGATGAATCAGCGCGAGCGGACGTCCGAAGTCGCGGTGATGAAGACCGTTGGCTTCACGGATGGGCGCGTGTTCTCCTTGGTGATCATCGAGGCGGCGATCATCGCGCTCACTGGGGCGGTGATCGGTCTCGGACTCGCGACCGCCCTGCCGCTCATGACGAGCATGGGTGACGGCGGATTCCTGCCCGGCTTCCGCGTTACGCCAGATACGCTCGCGGTTGGCGCAGGGGTCGCGCTGATTCTCACGGTGGCAAGTGGAATCTTTCCGGCGTGGCAGGCAGCCAAACTTCCCGTCGTGCAGGCGCTGCGGAGGGTCGAGTGAAGATTCCGCTCATCTACAACCTGCGCAGCGTTGCGCAGCGTCCCGTTTCCACGGCGCTTACGGCGCTTGGTATCGGGCTCGTCGTCGCCGTGTTTGTTGCGATGCTCGCACTGGCGAACGGTTTCGTTGCGGCACTCGCCGAAACCGGATCGAGCGACAACGTACTGCTGCTGCGTCGCGGGGCAGATGCCGAGATGTCGAGCAGCCTGCCGCGCGAGGCACTCGCCATCATCAGCTCGTCGCCGCACATCGCGACCGCGTCCGACGGACGACCGCTCATCAGCCCCGAGACGTACATCGTCATCAACCTCAGGCGTCCCGGCGCCGACGAGTTCGCGGTGGCGAACGTCGTGGTGCGCGGTGTATCGGACAAGGCCTTCGAGGTACGGCGCAAGATCGAGGTCGTCGAGGGCAAGCGATTCGCGAGTGGCCAGAGCGAGATCTGCGTTGGCGCGAAGCTGAAAGGTCGATTCGTAAACGTGAATGTTGGCGAGACGTTGCGCTTCGGCAATCGCGACTGGAAGGTGGTGTGCCGCTTTACGGCGGATGGCTCGAGCTTCGAGTCGGAGATCTGGGGTGAGAACGAGCAATTCCAGAACGTGTTCCGTGCAAATGCGTTCCAGGACATCGTGTTCCGTCTCAAGGATCCCGCGGCGTTCGAGGATGCCAAGCGGGCATTCCTTGCCGATCAGCGCATCCAGGTAGACGCACACCGCGAGACGGATTTCTACAAAGGCCAGTCGGAGTTGCTCGGCAACATCCTTCGCGTGCTGGCGATCATGATCACGTCCATCATGGCCGTGGGCGCGGTGTTCGGCGCGGTGAACACGATGTACGCGGCGGTGAGCTCGCGCACGTCGGAAATTGCGGTGTTGCTCACGCTCGGTTTCCGTCCGCGCAGTGTGCTCCTGAGCTTCCTGATCGAGTCGGCGGTGATTGCATTCATCGGCGGCGTGGTGGGTTGCATCCTCGCGCTGCCGATCAACGGCGTTGTCACGTCGACCAC
>JBBQHJ010000125.1:0-12147 GCA_038323865.1 Gemmatimonadales bacterium | reverse complement strand
CTGCGACTGAAGCATTTCCGAACCAAGTATCTCTTGAAGGCAGTCGCCGAACGCTACGTGCCACACGAAGTCCTGCATCGGCCCAAGCGCGGCTTCGTGATTCCAGCGTCGCGCTGGCTCCGTACTGACCTCGCACCGCACGTCAGCGCCGCGCTCGACAACGCGCGCTTTTACGATCGCGGCTGGATTCAACCCGATGCGGTGCAGTCCCTCCTGCGCGAGCACGCAAACGGCAGTCGCGACTGGGGCAATCAGATCTGGACACTCCTGGTGCTCGAAGTATGGGCGCGCGTGGTTCTCGATCGAACCATGAGTGCCGATGCATCGCTCGACGAACTCTTGAGCGCATCATGAGCCTCGAGACGCTGCAAATCGGCATGGAGTGGTTCGCCGAATTTCCCGGCGGCCTCAATCGGGTCTATGCGAACCTTCTCCACCAGTTCGCACTTCAGGGCCTTCAGTCTGAAGCTTGGGTCAGCGGCTCCCCGGATGTGTCGCGCCTCTCCGACGGACTCGCCAGGGCGTATGCGAGCCCGCAATCACCAATCGCGTCGCGGCTCTTTGCGTTGCGTCGTGCGACGCTGCCTTGGCTCCGCTCACATGGTGACGAGTCGGTGATCGTCTCGCATTTCGCACCACACGCACTGCCAATTCTCGATTACGCACGCAAGAGACCGTTCGTCGTGCACTTCCAGGGTCCTTGGGGTGAAGAGTCGCGCGTCGAAGGTGACTCGAACTTCTCGGCCAACGTGAAAGAGATGCTCGAGGGGCGCGTCTACCGGTGCGCAGATGCGGCGATCGTTCTCTCGTCGTCGTTTGCCGAGATCCTCTCAAATCGGTTCGGTATTGCGCGAGAGAAGATTCACGTCGTGCCGGGCGGTGTTGACGCGGAACGGTTCGACGTCGCCGAGAGTCGTGGCGAGGCACGCGCGTTGCTCGGGTGGCCCAATGATCGACCGATTGTCGTCTGCGTCCGCCGCTTGGTGAAGCGCGTGGGCATTGAGATGTTGGTCGACGCCGCAGGGGAACTCCGTGCGCGCGTTCCCGATGTGCTCGTCCACATTGTCGGAGCGGGTCCGCTTCGCAGCCAGATTGCTGCGCGCATTGCGGCGCTCGGGCTCAGCGATACGGTGAAGCTCATGGGCTTCCTCGCCGAAGATGATCTTCCGTTCGCGTATCGCGCCGCGGATCTCTCGGTGGTGCCTACGATCGCGCTCGAAGGCTTTGGACTGATCACGGTCGAGTCGCTCGCTGCTGGAACGCCGTGCATCGTGACTCCGGTCGATGGTCTATCAGAGATCGTCACACCCTTCGCTCCGCAACTGATTGCCCAGCGCGCCGAGAAGCACGCGGTGGCTACAACCTTGGCTGATGCCTTGCGCGGCGAAATCGCAGTGCCGTCGAGCCAGGAGTGCGCAACTTACGCACGCTCCCAGTTTGATTGGCCGGTGATTGCCGCTCGCGTGCGGCAGGTCTACGAACGCGTGGCCACGTGAGCGAGGGACGCATTCTCTTCGTCGATCATGCCGCAGTGCTCGGCGGGGCCGAGCTGTCGCTGCTCGATATCGCGATCGCGCTGCGCGAGCGAAGCAATGTCGTGCTATTCGAGCATGGCCCGTTCGAGGAGCGGCTGCGTGCAAATGGCGTGGCCGTTCGAATACTCGGCGGGAGTGGTGCGCTCCGTTCCATCAAGAAGAGCAGCACTATTCCGTCGGCGCGCTCCGTGCTCGCAGTGAGCAACCTCGCACGCGATCTCGCGCGCACGGCACGCGAACACGAGGTGCTCTATGCCAATTCACCAAAGTCGTTTCTGGTAAGCGCGGCGGCCGCGGTCATCGCGAGACGGCCGGTGATCTGGCACCTTCGCGACATCATCGATCCGACGCACTTCAGCGCAGCGAACATTCGGCTGATGGTGCTCGCGGCAAATACTCGAGCCGCGCGTGTCATCGCCAACTCGCGTGCGACGGCAGACGCCTTTGTTGCGGCGGGCGGCAAGCCACAACTCGTGACGGTGGTTTATAACGGCATCGATCCGCGGCCGTTCGAGGAGGCCACTCCCGTCTCGCGCGCGACGCTCGGGATTGATGAAGACGCGTTCGTCGTCGGCAGCTTCAGCCGATTGCACCCGTGGAAGGGACTGCGCGTGTTGTTCGACGCGCTGGAAGAACTCCCGAACGTTCAGGCATTGATTGTTGGTGGCGCGCTATTCAGCGGTGAGGCGGAGTTCGAGATGGAGCTGCGCTCGCGTGCGAACACTGATCCGCTCAGGGGGCGCGTGCACCTGGTTGGCGCGCGCGACGACGTGCCCGCGCTCATGGCCACCTGCGACGTAATCGTGCATGCTGCGATTGCGCCCGAGCCATTTGGCCGAGTGATCGTTGAGGCGCTACTTGCACGGCGTCCGTTGATTGCGGCGAATGCTGGTGGTGTGCGCGAGATCGTCGAGAACGGCACCATGGCCATTCTCACTCCGCCGGGTGACGTCGCGGCACTGCGCGATGCGATCGAACTACTGAGCTCACATCCAGGGCGCGCGGCACTAATGATGGAAGCCGGCGCTCGGCATGTGCGGGCCAGTTTTTCTCGCGATGCGATGATCGCAGGCGTCACGCGCGTGATCGAGGACGTGCTCGCGTGAAGGTCGCCATTGTCCACGACTACCTCAACCAGGCCGGCGGCGCGGAGCGTGTGGTCGCAGTGCTGCATCGCATTTTCCCGACTGCGCCGATCTTTGCCACGCTGTTCGATTCGGGCGTCGTTGGTGAGCCGCTCGCCAGTGCCGACGTCCGTGTCTCGTGGATGCAACGGCTCCCGGGCTGGAAGCGACACTTCAAGAAGTATCTACCGCTCTATCCCTTCGCCGTTCGTTCATTCGATCTCGAAGGCTTCGATCTCATTCTGAGCAGCAGCTCCGCTTGGGCGAAAGGCATCGACGTACCGGAAGGTGCGCTGCACATCTGCTACTGCTATACGCCGATGCGCTGGGCGTGGAGCTTCAAGAACTATGCATCGCGCTCGGAAATGGGTGTTGCGTCGCAACTGGCCGCGCGCGCGCTGGTCTTTCCCCTGCGCCGCTGGGACGTCGCTACGTCGAAAAACGTTCATCGCTTCATCGCCATTTCCAGCGAAGTCGCGCGACGCATCCGTGAGACATACGGCCGAGGGTGTGACATTGTACCCCCGCCTATCGACATCAGCCGATTCACTCCGTCTCACGGCGCCGACGACTATTTTCTCGTCGTCTCGCGACTCAATCCGTACAAGCGCACTGACCTGGTGGTCGAAGCGTGCACGCGGTTGTCGCTGCCGCTCACAGTTGTTGGCGACGGACCAGCGCGCGCAGCACTCGAGGCTATTGCGGGACCAACGGTGAAATTCACCGGCCGCCTCCCCGATGCCGACGTCGCCACGCTCTTTCAGCGCTGCAAGGCACTCGTGCTTCCGGGAACGGAAGACTTTGGACTGACTCCTCTCGAGGCAAACGCGGCGGGCCGGCCTGTTGTGGCATTCGCGGCGGGCGGTGCACTCGAGACTGTGATCGACGGCGAAACCGGGGTGCTCTTCCGTTCCCAGACGGTGCAGTCACTCGTCGATGCGCTCAAGACCGTTGCGGCATGCCAGTGGGACGTAGCGACAATGCGCGCGCACGCAGAGTCATTCGCGGAACCTATTTTCGCGGAGCGGCTCCGCGTAGCAATCGATGCAGCAATCGACCACTTCAAGGCAGGAGTGCGAGCGCCCGATGACCCGAACGCTCCCGTTCGGGCTACGACGCCGCCGTGAGCTCTCGACGGCGCTTGCCGTGCTTGAAGCCGAGCGCAGTCTGAAGGGGCCCAATCAGGACGTACGCCATTCCTGAGAGCCGTGGCACGTTGAGGAGCGCCAGACTCAATCCCACGATACCGATTGCCATCATTAACAGATTCTCCTGCACCACACCGCGCGTTTCGTACTCCTCCATCGGGCTGAATGCCAGCTCTTCGCGTTGACGGTACGCATGCCAGTACAGCAGTGCAAAAATGCCGTACAGCGCAATGAATCCGGCGTTGTAAATCAACATCAGCGGGCGCCAGTCGCTGTCATGCATCACCTGGATCACGCGACCGGCCGCATCAACCTCGCTGTACCCGGTCCACATATTGATCAGGATGGACATCAGGAACTTCAGCGGATACACGTAGAACGCCACCACAAAGAGCAGTGCCGCATTCAAGACGAATGAGAATGTGTCATCCAGCGCATATCGCCTGAAGTAGATGTACTGCGAATGCCAGATCATGATCAGCAGCACAAAGCACAGCCCGAAGCTGAGGAACCCGTGCATCATGTGCCGAAGTTCGTCAAACGTCTTTGGTGCTTCGAGAGACACCACCAGGAGCGTTACGCAAAACGCAAAAACGGCGTCGCTTAGCCCCTCGATGCGCGAGATCTCCTTGCCGCGCCATCGGAAACCATGATCGCGTCTTTGCAGCATTGGTTGTATCTGTGCGTGCGCTTCGTTGAACATGACTGGTCGCGGACCGTGATGTGATGTGCTAATCTGGCTCCTCCCCCATCTCCGCACCATACACGCAAAGTGGTCATGCCCCCTTCTGCTCCGGCCCGGAACGGGCTGCCCAACTACGGACTCGACGCACCCGGCGTCGTACGAAGCCTCGGCGCCACAGGAATCGCACTCATCATCGTCGGCGCACTCTTCAGGAGTTTTGGAGAGGGAAGCATCGCCAAGCTCGGCGTCACGCTCTTATGGCCCGGCGGTTCGCTGTTGGCCACGTCGCTGCTCATGGTGCTGAGCAGCAAGGTCGGCAAGCTTCGCGCGCGCGACCGGCTACTCGACCGCTTCAACCTGCGCGGCGACGAAACCATCCTCGACGTCGGCTGCGGCCACGGACTGCTTCTCATCGGCGCGGCACACCGTGTCCCACGTGGACGTGCGATCGGCGTGGATCTCTGGTCGCAGACAGACCAATACGCCAATAGCGCCGAGGCGACGCTCGCGAATGCAGAGGCCGAGGGCGTTGCTGAGCGTGTGATGGTGCAGAATGGCGATATGCGTACACTGCCGCTCGACGACGCCAGCATAGACGTCGCGGTCTCGAGCCTGGCCATTCACAATGTGCCCACCGCCGATGACCGCGCCAAGGCCATTCGCGAGATCGTGCGCGTGCTCAAGCCTGGAGGCCGCATCGGCATTCTCGACATCGCCAACGTCGGTGCCTACGCAACGGAGCTCCGTGCCGCGGGCTGCACCATCGAGCACAACGGTCTCTGCCCGTGGATCTTTCCGCCAACGCGTGAGCTTTTCGCCCGTAAGGGGAGCTAGGGTCCCAACGCACAGCGCCGCCACTTAGCTTCCGCCGAATGTTCTCTCGCGTCACTAGATGACACCAACGCGCTGGTTGATCACGGCGCTTTCGTTCGCAGCCACCATTGGCGTCTCGATCTACCTGATCGCCGGTTGGTGGCAGAGCGGCATGAGCCTCTCACTGCCTCCGCGCGCGCACCTGCTCGCGCTCGCCGCAGTGGTGGTGGAAGTCGTCGCACGCTCATTCAAGATTCGCTGGAGCGCAGCAGCCGCCGGCATCTCCCTCAAGTTCACCACCGCAGTGCGTACCTGCCTCGGTGGTGATTTCGCGGCCGCCATCACCCCCGCTCGTAGCGGCGCCGAGCCCGCTCGTTTCTTCATTCTCTCCGAGTCGGGACTGCCGTCAGCGAGCGTGCTCGTTGTGCTGTATGCAGAGCTCTTCCTCGAAGTGCTCTCGCTCGCGGCGGTCGTCATTGTTGTCGCCTTGGTGTTTCGACATGCCGGCGCCGTTGTGCTAACGCTCGCCGGAATGGTCGGTCTCTACGCCGTCGTTATCCTCGGCATCGGCGCACTCGCGTTGTTTCTGTCGCGGCGAAACGCGAACGGCCCGCCGCCACCGTGGGCGCGTCGTCTCAGGCTGCATGCTGGACGGTGGCGCACCATCCAGCGCGCACTGCGCAAGCTCCGGGCGACAATCGATTCCGTCGAGCACGTGCGAAAGGGGCCGGTCATTGCTGCGTTCCTCGCGTCGTTCGTGCATGTAGGCATTCGTCTGCTCGTGCTACCCGCGCTCGTGCTCACGAGTGTGCCCGATGCGCCAGTCGCACCGCTCGCGCTGTGGCCACTCGGGTTTCTCTATGGTGCGGCGGTCGTTCCCGCCCCCGGCGGCGGCGGCGCGGTTGAAGTCGCATTCCGCGCTGCGCTCGGCCACTCCATTCCCGCGCAGCTCTTTGGTGCAGCGCTCATCTGGTGGCGCTTCTACACCTTTTACATCTACATCCTCGTTGGCGCATTCGTCGCCGGAAACACCGTGCTGCGCGCCATTCGGAAGACGGAAGATTACGAAGCGGAAGTCGAGAGCTCAGCCATCGCCTGACATTGCCGCCGCGTCATACGGCACGGGGCCTTCCATGATCTCGGTTACTGGCGCGTCCTTCCAATAGAGATCGCGATACAACCACATCAGGAATAGCCCGGCGACAAACGCCAGCATCCCGCCGGTAAGCGAATCCTGGAACTGCGCGAGCGTCTGCGTCTCCTCGGGCTGGTGCGTGAAGAAATTCCACGCAATGGACGCCGCGAAGATTCCGTTATACACCGCATGCGCGAGCACGCTCATCCAAAGACTTCTCGTGCGCACATAGATCAGCGCGAACACCACGCCGGTCACGAAATGGCCGATCCACTCGACATGCCCAACCGCAAAGAGCGCCGAGCTGCCAAGCACTCCGGCACTCGTGCCCCACTTGTGCGCGAACCGATGCAGCACGAAGCCGCGAAAGAACAATTCTTCCACCAGCGGCGCGGCAATCGTGATGTTCGCAAAGACCATCCAGAACTGCGTTGCGGTGTTGATCTGCCCAAGCGGCGAGTCATCGAGAATCGTATGCTGCACCAGTTCTGGTGCGAGATACGACAGCGGCACGAAGAACAGGATGAGCGTGGCCGCAGTGATCAACGCGAGAGGCACCACCACGCCGAGCAACGGCAGCATATGCGGCTTGGGCGCCGAGCCGTACAGGCGCCGCCACGACAGGCCGGCAAGCTTGCCGCGCGCAATGAGCACAAGCAGCATCACGCCATATGCGAGCAACATGCTCGTGCTCGCGTCCTCATTGCGGCCCCGGAGCCGGTAGAGTGCATGCACTCCCAATAACACGGCCCCTACAGCAATCAACGTCTGAAGGATCAAGCCCCTCACGCGAAGCCGCGCGAAGGGCTGGGTCACCACCGGGCTAGTTGGAATCGCGGTGCTCAGAGAAGCGCCGTCTCCTCGACACGAACGTCATCCGGCAGATGCTCCGGGAAGTAGGCGTTGTGCACATACTGCCGGACCATGCGCTGTGTATTGAAGAAACTTCCATTCAACGCAATCGCCGAGCGCATCACTTCTGCATACGCGAACGGCAACCCGTAGAACAATGGCAGGATCACGCGCTCCAGCTTGATGTACAGATCGAGCACATCGCGGCTTGGCTCGGCTTCTGCCTCCGGGCCGCCAATCGACCAACCCGTAACGCCTTCGACGTGACCTTCCACCCACCAGCCATCGAGCACACTGAAGCTCGGCACCCCATTGATTGCCGCCTTCATACCGCTCGTGCCTGATGCCTCGAGCGGCTTCATCGGATTGTTCAACCAGATGTCCACGCCGGCCACCATCTGCGCGGCGAGTGCCATCTCGTAATTCTCGAGATAGACAACTTCGACGAGTCCCTTGAGACGATCGTCCGCCGCAAAGATGCGACGAATGAGCTCCTTGCCGCCGCCATCGCGCGGGTGTGCCTTGCCGCCAAAGATAATCTGAACCTTGCCGACCTTTCGCGCGATGTTCGCCAGCCGCGCGACATCGGTGAAGATCAAGTCGGCGCGCTTGTATGGCGTCGCGCGTCGCGCGAAGCCGATCGTCATCACCGTGGGATCGAGCTTCGTCCCCGTGCGACGAAATACTTCGTCGAGCAACACACGCTTGCACTCCGCATGCGCATCGCGAATCTCTTCCAGCGGAATGCTCACCGCATAGCGCAGGTAGAGATTGTCCTTGCGCCACTCGGGAATGCGCATATCGAAGAGCGCTGCAAATGCGGGACTCGCCCACGTGGTTGCATGCACACCGTTCGTGATCGAATCGATCGGGTAGTCCGGGAACATCGTCCGCGACACGTCACGATGTCGCATGGCCACGCCGTTCACAAAGCGCGTGAGATGCAGCGCAAGGTGCGTCATGTTCAACTGCGCCTCGAAAATGCCACCGGCCTTTTCGAGCATGGCCACCTTGTCGTCACCGAGTACCGTCCGAACCATCTCGACCGGAAACTTGTCGTGTCCAGCCGGCACCGGCGTGTGCGTCGTGAACACGCAACGCTCCTTCACCGTCTCGAGATCCGTTTCATTCATCTCGATCGACGGCCGGCCAGCAAGCCGCTTCTCGAGCAACTGCAACGTCAACAGCGCCGAGTGTCCTTCGTTCAGGTGGTAGATCACGCCACTGTCGAATCCAAGCGACTGCAACAGCGACGCTCCACCCATGCCCAGGACGATCTCCTGACACAGCCGGTAGTGCTCGTCGCCACCGTAGAGATGATCGGTGAGCGCGCGATCCCACTCGGAGTTCTCGGGCAGGTTCGTATCGAGCAGGAACACCGGCACCTCATGCCCGCGCACGCCGTGCACCACGTACTTGTACGCGGCCACCTGCACCGTGCGCCCTTCAATCGACACGGTGCCACGCGCATCCACCGGCAGAAGCACGGTCTCGGGCGTCCACGCCACCGGCGTTTCCGTCTGGTGGCCGGTCGCATCGAGATGCTGAACGAAGTAGCCCTTTCGGTGCAGCAGCGTCACCGCCACCAGGGGCACGCCAAGATCGGCGGCCGAGCGTAGCGTATCGCCTGCGAGCACGCCGAGTCCACCGGAGTAGGTGGGAATGGCTTGTTCGAGACAGATCTCCATCGAGAAGTACGCGACGGTGGTACGTGTCGCGGTATTGCCTGGCATCATGAAAACCTCGGACTGTATCGCATCAGGACGCACCGCCCGCCCCAGCCTCGGCCGGAGCGGGCGGTGGTCCTCTTGAAGTATCGGGACTGAGACAGGAATTCTACCCCGCGAACCGCTGGGTTCAATGCTGTCATTTCCGCTGCCTTTGTGTCATTGCGAGCGAAGTCGAGAAATCTGCACCTTCGGCCGCTCAATCAGGACCTCCGCAGGCAGCACGGAAAACAAGTCGGCGTGAACGCCTCGTTCAACTGCAGCCGGTATGTGGCAACGAGCGACGGGTGCTTCAAGTGCTCAGGGCAGTCCGAGCCGGAGCACGGTGCGTGGGTCGGCGAGAATTGTCTCGAGATTCTCCTGCATGCGACGCGACCAGCTCGGATACTTGTCCTGCCACACACCAGGAATGTTCACCGGCGCCGCTTCAACCGCGAGATCGTCGAACGACAACCCAACCAGCACCGACGGCGTGCGTCGAATGAACGAATGCACCGCCGCAATGAGGTCATCCTGCGGCAAATGATCGTGCGAATGCTGCGGCAATAGCCCAGCATCAATCAACGACGCAATCAACGCCGAACGCTCATGACCGCGCGACGCATGCATCTGCGCCGACACGTGAATGTCCGCGAGATCACCCACTTCACTGCGAATCTGGATGTCACGCGCCTGCGCCCAACCCACGAGCGGAGGGAGATCGTGCGTATTCACCGTTGCGAGCGCCATGCGCTGGTACTCGCTCGCCGGGCGATACCGCCCGCTATGGAACTCCCTCTCGAACACCTGCACCTTCGAGCTCAACACACCCCACTTCGCCAACACCTCGGGCACACCAGGCGGCACGGTGCCGAGATCCTCTCCGACCACGAGCGCGTTGTGACGCACACTCTCCAACGCGAGAATGCCGAACAGCTCGTGTGCGAACGAACGCACGTACGCGCCCTCCTTCGCCGACGCCCCCAGCGGCACCCAGAACATTCGGAACAATCCCAACGCGTGGTCGATGCGCAGCGCACCCGCGTGACGAAATCCGGCGCGCAGTAATCGCATCCAGTAGTCATACCCAGTGCGACGCAGCTCATGCGGATCAATCGCCGGCAAACCCCAATTCTGCCCCTCGTCGGAATACATATCCGGCGGCGCGCCGACGGTCGCGTCCTGCAGAAAGAGCCGAGGATTCGCCCACACGTCTGAGCCCGACGCCGACGAGCCCACCGCCAGATCGGTGTACATCCCCAGCGACAGCCCCGCTTTCACTGCTTCCTGCTCCGCAACACCGAGCTGTCGGTCCAACTCGAACTGGAGCCAGCGATGATACTCGACGCGCTCCTCTTCCTGCTCACGCATGGCACGCACAGCATCGCTACTCGAATCGCGCAATGGCTCGGGCCACTGCCGCGCGTCGGGCCCCTCCAACTCCGAGATCGCCATGTACGTGGCGAACTGCGTCAGCTGCGGATCCTCACGCTTCACATACGCGCGATACGCATGCGCCCTCGGCGTATCGGCCTCGTGTTCGCGAAAGGTACGATGCAGTGACTGCAACACCGGCGCGCGCAGCGCCATCACGCGCGCATACTCGACGAGCGGGGTCTTCCGCAACGCGGCGAGCGACTCCTGAAATTCCGGCGCGGCAATATGGGCTCGCGCATTCGCGTTGTGCGCCAATTCCGGAATATCGGTGACGCGAATGTAGAGCGGATTCCGAAACAGTCGCGTGATCGGACTATACGGGCTCACATCATAGCCGGCATTTCGCAGCGCATGCAGCGGATTCATGCCGACGAATGCACCACCGTGATCGCCGAGCCACGCCGCAATTGACGCGATGTCACCGACGTCACCGGCACCCCAGTTCGATTCGCTCCTGATGGTGTAGAGATTCGCCGTAATTCCGAATCCACGCTTCCCACCGAGCCGGGCTTCCGGCGCGGCACAACGCGACGGCACAACAATCAGCCGCTGGCGCGCGTGCTTCTCCTTCCCGGCACCCTCGAAACAGATGTGGAGCTCGTGGTATCCCAGCGGCGGAACAATCGGCAGCGCCAACTCCGTGCGACGCGCCGGTCCGCCATGTGTCATCCCCTGCCAGCGATGCTCATCGCCTTCCTCCGTGCGCAGCACCAACGTCCACTGCACGTCACCCTGCATGGCCGGCACGCGCACCATCACGCGCGCGAGCGTGCGGCTCCTCTGCCGCACCACACGAACGGGATTGATCAGCCCACGTCGCTCACCGCGCCGCAGCTTCAACAGCGTCTCGCGCGCGATCTCTTCCGTGCTCGCGTCGTGCCCCATCGCGGCGAGCAGGCGCTCGCGCGTCTCGTCAGTCGTGACGCGCACGCTGCCGCCAGTCTGGTCGACGTACGAATCAACGATGCCAAGCCGCGCGGCAAGTCGCCGCAGCATCGGCCGCGTTGCGACTTCCATCATCTGCACGTCAGCCATCTCGATGCGTGGGAATCAGCACCAGCGCCGACAGCGGCGGCAACGCAAGCTCCACCGAATAGCGCCGGCCGTGATACGGAATGTCATCGGCATTCAACACCGCGCCACTCGTATGACCGTACCCACTCCCGCCCCACTCCGTGGAATCACTCGACAACACAACCTCGTACGTGGTGAAGTCCGGAACACCAACGCGATACTGGCCATGCGGCTTCGGCGTCAGGTTCAAGACTACCACCCCAACGCCGTCGTCGCTCCGTCTAAGATACGACAATACCGAGTTGGTTTTGTCACCAATATCGATCCACTCGAAGCCGCGCGTATCGCCATCCCAGCGCCAAAAAGCCGAGTGCGCGCGATATACCGCACCAAGTCTCGCAACATATCCCGCAATTCCTGCCCGATCCGGCGATTGCAGCAAATGCCACGGCAACGAGACGTCATGATTCCACTCGTCCGGCTGCGCCAACTCGGCACCCATGAACACCAGTGACTTTCCAGGCCGCGTCAGCTGATACGTCAGCAACGCGCGCAGGTTCGCGAGCTTCTGCCAGTGATCGCCGGGCATCTTTCCGTAAAGCGAGCCCTTTAGATGCACCATCTCGTCGTGCGACAGCGGCATGATGAAATGCTCGCTGTACTCGTACATCATCGCGAAGGTGAGATCGTCCTGATGG
>JBBQHJ010000124.1:0-12167 GCA_038323865.1 Gemmatimonadales bacterium | reverse complement strand
CGGGCTGAACTGGATGTTCAATTGTGAGAAGAAATAATGGAAGAGATCAAAGTCTCAGGCAGCCAGCTCAAGGCGAAGCTCAAGCAGCTCATCCGCGAGGGCAATGTGCGCAGGGTCATCCTGCGCAACGGCGAGGGACGTACGCTCCTCGACATGCCGCTCTCGGCGGGTATCGCCGGAGCGGTGCTCCTTCCGTTCTGGGTAGCTGTTGGATCGCTCGTTGCGCTCGCGACGGACTTTACGATCCTGATTGAGAGGGACCCCGACCTGCCCGCTCGCAAAACAGACTAACAGCAGTATGGCAGTAACGAAAACGCAGTACTGGGTACCGTGTACCTCGTAGGAGAGACGTTGGTATGACAAAAGCAGAAGGCGGAGCCGCACACGGCTCCGCCTTCATGCTGTTGACTACAAGAGTCTCACAGTTACAAGGTACCAAGTACTCAGTACTGCGTTTTCAATACTTCAGTACTGGTTGTTATGCGAGAGCTCTCATTGGCGCCAACTGTTCTCGAAGACGCTTGATCGCCTTCGCACAGATTTGCGACACCCGAGATTCCGTCACACCGAGCACCTTCGCGATCTGGTGCAACTTGAGCTCCTCGAAGTAGTAGAGCGTCAACACCGTGCGCTCCTGCTGGCCGAGCTTCATGATTGCCGCACGCAACAGCGCGACTTCCTGCTCCTTGGCCACCTTCGCGTCCGGACTCTCGTTCGCATCCGTGGCGAGCACGCGAATCGGCGTCGGAACGGGATCATCCTGATCACCGGTACCCTGGTCGAACGACAGTTGCACTGACGATTCGATATCCGCCTCCCAGCGCCACACGGTTTCGGCATCGACTCCGAGATGCTCTGCGAGCTCCGCTGCCGTTGGCTCGCGGCCGAGTATGCGCATCATGCCCTCGCGGCCGCGCGCGAGATCGCGCGCCTTGCGACGGATGGAGCGCGGTACGGGATCCTGCCTCCGCAGCTCATCGAGAATCGCTCCGCGAATTCGCATCACTGCGAAGGTGCTGAACGAATGGCCGCGCGATGGATCGAAGGCTTGCAACGCAGCCATCAGTCCAAAGACGCCGGCGTTCACGAGCTCATCGAGCTCCGTGTCGGCCGAGAGTGTCTTCGAGAGCTGGCGCGCTACGAAGTACACGAGGCTGAGATGCTCCTTGAGGAGGGCGTCGCGTGCGGCGACATCGCCGGCGGCAAATCTCTGCCAGGTCGTTTGCGTGTCCATCGTCAGTTCCACGATTGAAAGTTGGAAAGCCCGGACTTGCGAGCGGTGGGGTCCTGCGCAACTGCTGGGATCAGGCGCTTCATCACTGACTGCATTGCATTCGCGGCCGGTGATCCATCCACCGCGTCGCCGATCGGCATGCCCGCACCAACAGCTGCGCGAAGACATGCGTCATCTGGGAGCCAGCCAGCTTGGCCGAGCTCGAGATTGAGGAATTGCTGGCACGCGTCGGCGAGACGAACGCCCGCCGCGCGCGACACCGACTCGTCATGCCGGTTCACGAGTACATGACACGGCACGCCGACGGCACGCTGCGCCAGGACTTTGATGACCGCGTAATTCGCAGCGAGTGAAATACGATCGGCATCCGTCACAACCAGCGACGCCGTTACACCGGCACCCGTGGCGGCCATGATGTTGTCGAGCCGCGCACCGCCATCGATGATCACGCAATCATGCGCGTGATGACTCGAGAGCAACCGCTCGAACGGGACCTTGCGTTGCTCTACGGCAACGCTGAGTTGATCCGCGCTTGCAGGCCGGCTCGCCACCATGGTGAGATTGGTGTCGATCGGAATGAGCACGTCGTCCACGTCCGTGTTTGCGTCGTAGAGCGCGTCGAGCGAGTACGCCGGACGCACACCGAACAGATGATGCAGTGCGCCATTGCCATCGTTGCCATCGATGAGCAACACGCGAGCGCCCGATGCCGTCGCTGCGAGCGAGAGCAGCGACGCGGCGATCGACGTGCCGACGCCACCCTTGCCACTCGCCACGAGCACAACCGGACGAGTCGATGGAATGCGGCCGACCACTGAGTTGGAGAGACGGGTATCAGGCAGCATATCCCATCTCCCACGTTGCGAGTGAATCGAGCTTCACATACGAGGGCAACTCGGCGAGCGACACCACCGGCAGATGCGGAAGCACTGGCTCCACCAGGCGACGTACACCAACTCGCAGGTTCGGCGACGTCAGCAATGGAATCGGACGACCACCGCCACCACCGCCAGCCATTGCATCGAGATCGCGCAACAGTGTTGCGAGAATGTCCGGCGTGAGGTGATTCCCGGCCTGCTGGTTCGCACTGCGCGGGCTGAACAGCGCCATCAACGACGACTCGAGCTTCGGACCAAGCGTGATACCACGGACCGCACCGACTTCGTCCATGTAGAGGCGCGCGATGACATTCGTGAGTGCGCGACGTGCGTGCTCGGTGAGAATCTCGGGATCCTTCGTTTGATCGGCCGCATCGGCCAGCGCTTCGAGAATGCTGACGAGATCGCGGATGGGCACACGCTCCTTGAGCAGGCGCTGGAGCACGCGATGCAGCGTACCAAGCGAGAGCTTCGCGGGCACCACATCGTCCACGAGTGCGGGATGCGTCTTCTTGATGGTGTCGAGCATCTCCTGCACGTCCTGGCGGCCGAGCAATTCGGCAGCGTGCGATTTGAGCTGCTCCATGAGGTGCGTCGCAATGACAGTCGTCGGCTCGACAACCACATAGCCTTTCGATTCGGCTTCGATGCGACGGCCGGACGCAATCCAACGTGCCGGCATGCCGAAGCTCGGATCAACTGCTTCCATTCCGTCGACCGGCGCAACCACACGGCCCGTATCGAGCGCGAGCTGGAAGCGCGGCATGATCTCGGCACGCGCAATCTCGGAGCCGCGCAGCTTGATGACATACTCGTTCGCGGGGAGACGAATGTCGTCGCGAATGCGAATGGGTGGAACCAGGATGCCAAGATCCTGCGCGGCCTGCTTGCGCAGCATCGTGATGCGCTCGAGCAGATCGCCGCCCTGCTTCTCATCAACGAGCGGAATGAGCGCGTAGCCAACTTCGATCTCGATGGGATCGATCTGGAGAAGATCGGACATCGGATCCGGAACGGGGGCAAGCAACGGAATCGAGTCGTGCGCAGCCTTGAGTACGAGCTGACGCTTCTTCTCGCCCTGCTCAGCGGAATAACCAAGTGCCGCGATACCACCGCCAAGCAGGAAGAACGGAAGCTTGGGCAGGCCGGGAACCAGTGCGAACACGCCGAGCACCGAGCCGGCGATGTACATCGCGCGCGGATGCGCGCCCAACTGGTTGGCGACCTGCGTACCCATCTTGCCGCCGCCACCAGAATGCGTGACGACAATACCAGCCGCAGTGGAAATGATCAGCGCCGGAATCTGCGCGACGAGTCCTTCACCGACCGTAAGAATCGTGTAGTGCGACAGCGCCTGGCTCATCGGCAGGCCGCGCTGCACCACGCCAATGAAGAAGCCGCCGATGATGTTGATGAACGTGATGAGCAAGCCGGCGATGGCGTCGCCCTTCACGAACTTGGACGATCCGTCCATGGCGCCGTAGAAGTCTGCCGCACTCGCGACTTCTTCGCGGCGCTTTCGTGCTTCCTTCTCATCGATCAAGCCGGCGGAGAGATCGGCGTCAATCGCCATCTGCTTGCCCGGCATTGCGTCCAACGTGAATCGCGCGGCGACTTCGGCCACGCGTCCAGCACCCTTCGTGATGACGATGAAGTTGATGCCGATGAGAATCAGGAAGATCACCATGCCGACGGCATAGTTGCCGCCGATCACGAACTCACCGAATGACTGAATGATTGCGCCTGCGTGTCCCTGTCCAAGAATCAAGCGCGTCGAACTGACGTTGAGCGCGAGACGGAACAGCGTGAGGATCAACAACACCTGTGGGAACGAGCTGAACTCGAGCGGATCCGTGGTGTTGAGCGACACGAGCAGCACGACGAGCGCCGAGCCGATGCTGCCGGCAATGAGCAGGTCGAGAATGACGGGCGGCAGTGGCACCATCAGCAACGCGATGATGCTGACGACACCGATACCGAGAATCAGCTCGGCGCCGCGACGAGTGACGGGGGCGGTACTCGTCATGCCGTTGCACTCCCAGTCCAGGAGCCGCGTGTCTCACGCGTCTTCAGGACGTAGGCGAGGATTTCAGCCACAGCCATGTAGAAGTCCACAGGGATCATGGTTCCGACGCGCGCAGTCTTGATGAGTGCTCGCGCGACGGGGATGTTCTGCACGATCGGCACACCAGACTCGATCGCGATCTGCTTGATGCGCTCGGCGACGAGACGCTGTCCCATCGCGAGCACGATTGGCGCTGGCGCGACGGAGGGGTCATACTGAATGGCAATGGCGATATGCGTCGGGTTGATGATCACCACAGTCGCCTTCGGCACGTCGCGCATCATCTGGCGTCGCGCATAGCTGCGCGCGATCTGCCGGCGACGATGCTTCACATGCGGGTCGCCATTCTGTTGCTTGTTCTCCTGCTTCACTTCTTCCTTGCTCATGCGGAGTTCCTTCTGGAAACTCCACCACTGCCACAGGTAATCGGCCGCGGCGAGCGCGACGTACGCGATGCCGGCGCTGACCAGCAGTCGAACGCTGTAGTGCTTCACCATGGGCAACAGCTCACTCGGACCACTCTGCGCGAGATTCAACGCATCAGGCATGGCCGAGCCAATCGCGGAATAGACAACACCGCTCACCAAACCAACCTTGCCCAGCGACTTCAACAGCTCGACAATCGACTGCGCGCCCAGAATGCGCTTTGCGTTCTCCATCGGGTTGAGCTTGCCGAAGTTCGGCGTGAGCGGCTTCAGCGACAGAACACCGCGCGCCTGGATAGCAGTGATCACAAGCGCCACAAGCGCCATCGACCCGAGAAACACGCCGAGCACCTTCATGGTGCTGTAGCCGAGCTGGCGGAGCAGCGCCGTCGCCGAGCCTGCGTCGAGCGTCATGGTGCCTGCGCTCGAGAGCATGTTCGACATGGTGCTTGCCATGTGCTCGCCGAGCGGAATGCCGGCCGTGTTGAACACGAGCGCACTGCCGAGGAGCATTGCCGCGACGGTGAGTTCCTGACTCTTCGGAATTCGTCCTTCTTCGTGCGTCTGAGCTTTCTTTTGCTCAGAGGCTTCTTCTGTCCGTTCCTGATCGGATGCGCCGCTAGCCATGGCTCAGCGAGCTCCCGCGATTGACATCGCGCCGACGGTGCGAAGGAGGGCGGTGTTGTAGAACGCCTGCCATCCGTTGAAGAAGAGCGACATCACAGGGATGGTCGCCGCGAACGTGAGAAGACCAACTCCGATCTGCACTGGAAATGCGACCGAGAGGATGTTGAGCTGCGGTGCCGCGCGCGTAAGGATTGCAAGTGCGACGTTGGCAACGAGCACCACGGCGACAACGGGCGCAGCGAACCGGAGTCCGAGCGCGAACAGTTGCGACATCGAGCCCACCATCGCGCGAGCGCCGGCGGCAAGGTTCATGGCCTGGCCGAGCGGAATCACGCGTGTGCTCGTGGCGACGGCATCGAGCATCACGAGATGCGCGTCGAGAGAGAGCAGAAGCGCGACCGCGAAGAACGAGCAGAACTGACCGAGTGCAGGGCCTTGCTGGTTCGTCATCGGATCGAGAACAGCGGCGCCGGAGAGACCAACCTGAATGGCGATCAACTCACCAGCTGCTTCGGATGCGCCAACGATCAGGGCGGCGCCAAGTCCGAGTGCGAAGCCGACCATCGTCTCTGAGAATGCCGACTCGAAGGTGATGGCAGCTGCCTGCGACGCGTGCATGCGCGCGGCGGGCTGCAACACAATCGTGAGCAGCACGATGAGCGCTGCCTTGAGCGTTGCCGGAATGGGCTTGGCCGAGAAGACCGGCGCGATGAGCACGAGTCCGCCGATGCGCATGGCGAGCAGCACCGCAACCGTCGTGGAGCCCGGTGCGAACAGGTCGAATGGCGCGGCCACTTCAGGAGGCGTCATCATGACGCGAACATCGGAATGCTCCGCATCAACTCGGCGGTGTACTTCACGAGTGTCTGCAGAATCCACGGAAGGAGCAGCAGGAACACGCCGGCAACGGCCAGAAGCTTCGGCACGAAGGAGAGCGTCTGTTCCTGCACCTGCGTGACTGTCTGGATGATGCTGATGATCGTGCCGATCGATAGCGCCACGAGCAGCATGGGCGCCGCGATCATGAGCGCCATGGTGATGGCGTTGCGCGCGAGGTCGACGACGAGCGACTGATTCATCGGAAGCTCGCCACCAGGCTCTGCACGATCAGCGTCCAGCCGTCAACGAGGACGAACAGCAGGAGCTTGAAGGGCAGGGAGATCATTGCCGGCGGAAGCATGAACATGCCCATGCTCATGAGCACGGAGCTCACAACCACGTCGATGACAATGAACGGAAGGAAGAGCGCAAAGCCGATCTGGAACGACGTGCGCAACTCACTGGTGACGAATGCCGACATGACAGTCACGAGCGGCACGTCATCAATAGTGTTGGGCTTTGGGCCCCGGCTCAGATCGACGAACACCTGGAGATCATGATTGCGCGTCTGGCGCAGCATGAACGCACGGAACGGCTTCGCACCGCGCGTCAACATCTCGCCCTGCTCGATCTGTCCATTCATCCACGGCTGCAGCGCGTCACGATTGACGGCCGTCAGCGTTGGCTGCATCACGAAGCCGGAGAGCAGCAGGGCCATTGCGGCAACGAGCGTTGCCGGCGGAGCGTTCTGGGTAGCGAGTGCGGTCCGGAGGAAATGCAGCACGATGAGGATGCGCGTGAAGCTCGTCATCATCAGCAGCAGCGTGGGGAGCAGCGTGAGCAGTCCCATCATCACGACGATGCCCACCGTGCCACTCAAACGAAGACCGCTGTTCGCCTCACCGCCAACGCGCAGGTCCACTTGCGGTGCGAGCTTGGTGATGGCGAGATCGGCCGACTTTGAAACGAGCGCCGGTGCCGGCGTCGTAGTGTCTTTCTTGGCTGCGGTAGCCGGAGCGGATACCGGCTTCGTTGCTGCCGTCTTCGGCGCCGCTGCCGTTGGTGCAGCAGTGCGGGCCTGCGCTTGTGCAGACGCTGATGACGCCGACAACATCACGGCGAAGAGTGCAACGAGTGCGGCGGCCTTGAGGCCACTCGCATGCTTGAGCGCCGTCGCGAACGACTTCACAAACTTGTCGCTCGTTGGTGCGCCCGTCACTTCAGCCGTGAACTCGGCCGCTTCATCTTCTTCGAGCTGGAAGAGACGATTCACACCACCATCGCCAACCGTCACCGCGATGTGGCGCCGTCCAATCTGTACGACAGCGATGCCCTGCTTGGGTCCAAGCGACAGCCGCTGAACGACGCGCATCCGCATGCGCCCACGCGAGCTCGCACCTGGTGCGAACGCGCGAAGAAACTTGAGTGCGACGCCGAGGAGCACGAGGACGAATCCGAGTGCTGCCAGCACGCTCAGCGAGCTGCCAAGAGTCATGACGCCTTTGCGAGGTTGGCGGCAGCCGCAATGATCTTGGTGATGCGCACACCGAAGTGTTCGCCCAGAATCACGACTTCACCTTCGGCGAAGTGACGATCGCCGACATAGATGTCGATCGGCTCATCCGCGAGACGGTCGAGCTGAACCACCGAGCCACGACCAAGGCGCAGGATTTCCTGCACGGCCATGTTGGTGCGTCCGAGTTCGATCGAAACGGGAAGGCTGAGATCCAGGAGCAGGGAGAGTGGAACCTCCGAACCTCCGGTGACGCCCTGTCCGAGCTCGTTGAACGAGGGCGCGCTGATGGCGTCGGCCGCGTCAATGCGCGCGGCGTTCGCTTGCAGTTCTGAATTGCTCATTCGCTTGTGGCGGAGAGGGCGCCGTCTGGCGCGTCGAGTGATTCCAGCACGCGGACTGCGAGCTTGCCGCCAACCCGGCCGGCCGCGCACCGGAAACGGGTCGTTGAACCAACCATGCCCTGGATGGGCGCGGTCGACGTGATGCCGGTGCGAAGTACGCTGCCGGTCTGCAGCTGCGAGAGATCGCGCAACGTCACGCGGAACTCGGGCAAGCATGCGCGTAGCGCGACGTGCGTCGCACGCAACTGCGCTTCGGCCATGTTGCGGTTCGAGACGATCTCCTGCTCGGAGCCAATGGACACGCCAGTCGGCTTACGCGAGCCCTGCGTCTGCGCGAAGAATTCTTCGAGCGCCATCAAGGGCACGCAGATCGAGATGCGATCCTGGCGTCCCATGAAGCTCGCGCTGATTTCGCAGTAGAGCACCGACTCGTCGGTGCCAACAGCCTGAAGAATTTCCGGAACGGACTCGAATCCGGAAAGCTCCATCTCGATCGGCACGCGTTCCTGCCATGTCTCCTGCAGCTGCGACACGAGTCGCTCAGCGGCAACGCGAAGCGCCATGCGCTCGATTGGCGTCAGTGCGCGCTCGAGGATCGTTGCGTCGCCGGAGCCGCCAAAGAGGCGATCGACGAGGAAGTACGAGAACTCGAGACCGAAGTCGATGATGGCCTGCTGGCTGCCGCAATCCTTGATGCTGGCGAGGAATGCGCAGCACGGTGATTCGAGCGAATGAAGAAATTCGGAGTAAGGGATCTGCTTGACGCTGGCGAGCTTGAGCTCGAGATCGCCGCGCGTGCGCGTGATCAGCCAGCCTTCGAGCGACTTTACAAAACGATCGTGCATCACCTCGAGCGCGCGGAGACGCTCCTTGGCGACGCGGGGTGGTTTGCGGAAATCGACCTTGACGGCCTCAGTCGGCAGTTCGGGAGTCATGGTGCTCATCGCCGGTGCCTTACTGAATGACGAACTGCGGGAAGTAGACGCGCGAGACACCCGCGTCCGGGAACTGCTTCTTCAGTGCTGCCAGAATTTCCTGCTTGAGTGATTCGCGCTTGGTGACGTCGGCGAGTTCTTCGACCGTCTTGGTTCCGAGGACGTAGAGCAGCACGTCGCGCACTTCGGGATCGTGTGCCTTCAGCTTTTCGTCGGCCGCTGCGTCCTTGAGTTCGAATGTCGCGTTGACCATGAGGAAGCGCGTGCCGCCCGAGTTGGCCGGGTTGAGCACGAGGTTGTCGACAACATGAAGGGTCTTCGCGGCATCGCTGCCCTCCTTACCATGCTCGCCCTCTTTCTTCTCGGCGTGCGCGCCCGCGGCCGTGGCCTGTGATTCGGCCTTGGGCGACATGGTCGGTCCGAGGACGAACATCCCGACAACACCACCCACAGCCAATCCGGCGAGGATGATCCCGACGAGAGCCATCGGCTTCGGCTTGTTCGCCGGCGGTGGTGCCGCTGCGGCTTCAGCTGGGAGAGTGGATTCCATGGGCGAGTAGGCGACCGTACTGCCGTTGCGTCGGGGGGAGGGGGAGGGACGAACTGATTCCCGACGGGCACGCATAAGGCAGGGCCGATGCCGTTCTCGGTCTTTTGGGCAACCTATTGTCGAATAACGACTTACAGGTTGTATTGCCTCATTTTGAGGCTAGGCGGAATTGGCCAGAATCCGCAAAGGCGGCACATCTTGCCGCAGGTGGATAGGCGAGAAGTGCCTAGTACTGCAGCCCGCATCGGCGGCTACGCCGCCTGGCAGTCAGTGGAGCGGGCTGACAGTCTGGGCCCGAACGGGCCCAGACGTGCTACACCCTACCGCTTATCGCTTCAGCGAAACCAGCTCTTCCAGCATCTGGTCGCTGGTCGTGATCACCTTGCCATTCGCCTGGAAACCGCGCTGGGCGATGATCATGTTCGTGAATTCCTGCGCGAGATCAACGTTCGACATTTCGAGCGCGCCGGCCGTCAGCTCGGACTGTGCACCCTTGAGCGCAAAGCCCACCACCGGATTACCCGAGTTGCCCGTTTCCGCGTACATGTTGTCGCCCGTGCGAGTCAGACCGCCCGGGTTGTTGAAGTCCGCCAATGCAATCTGGCCGAGTGCCTGCTGGGTGCCGTTCGAGAACGTGCCCGTGATCGTACCGCTGCGGTCGATCGTGAAACCCTGCAGCGAGCCGGACGCATAACCGTCCTGGTCATGCAGCACCGCATTGTTGGCGCCGGCATACTGCGTCAGGCCGCTCGCCGTTCCGAGTGCACCACCGCTCGGGTCGATCGTGAACTGCACGTCATTCGCACCATCGGCCGGCGTGAACTTGATGACCGGTGCTGCGTAACCGCCAGTCGTGTCGATCGTGCCATCGGGCAGGAAAGCGATCGGGTGCGTACCCGCAACTTCCGTTACGCTACCGGTGATGTTGAGGTTCGACGGATCAACTTTCCAGTCCCACTGGTTCTGTCCAACCTTCCACATCACGACCTTCACGTTCTGCTTGGTGCCGAGCGAATCGTACGCCGTGATCGATGCATCCATGAACGAGCTCGCGTTCTGCGGCAGCGCGCGCTGGATTGGATCGAGCGCGTCGAGTGTCGTCGCCGTGCCCTTGTCGAAATCGGTTGCTGACGCGTCGAGGTTACCGACGAGCGTCACGTTGGCCGTCGGCTTCGCCGGTGTGGCCTGACCGAACGGCAACTGGATGTCGCCAATCGGATCCTGCATGACGCCGTTGATGGCGATGCGGCCCTGCACGGTGAAGCCGTTCGTCGGCGACACGAGCTTGCCCTGCGCATCAACCTGAAAATTTCCGGCGCGCGAGTAATAGCGCTCCGCACCCTTGCCGAGCACGAAGAACGACTCACCCTGGATCGCGAGATCAGTGTTGAGGCCAGTCGTTTCGATGTTGCCCTGCGCGAACAGCGTATCGATGCTGCCGATTTCACTGCCAAGACCAATCTGCACCGGGTTGATACCACCGGTGGACCCTGGCGGACGGCTGGCACCCTGCATCAGCTGTGCAAAACCTTCCTTGAACTCGACTCGGCCCGACTTGAAACCGACCGTGTTGACGTTGGCAATGTTATTTCCGATCACGTCCATGCGGGTCTGGTGATTCCGAAGGCCAGACACGCCGGAGAATAGAGAGCGAAGCATTTCTTGGAGCTCCTGAAGAGAGGAGAGAAGTTGGGTCAGTTGCGAATTTCAGTGACGCTGCTGAACGGAACGGAGATGTTTCCAATCCGAAGCACCGGGCCGGTGGACGTTGCTTGTACTGCTGTGACGACGCCGATCATGGCCGTGCTGGCCGCGCGCACTGTGCCCGCGCTATCCGTGACGCTAACGGCAAAGTGATACTGTCCTGTGGCGAGTCCCTCCCCGGCCTCACCCAAGGTCGTATCCAAACTTCCTGCCGCAACAACACCGAGATCACGCGTGCCGATCACTTTACCGCTGTTGTCGAGAATGTTCAGCGTTGCCTTCCCGCCCCCCGCGGGAATGGTGGCATGCACCGCGACCTTCGTCGCATCTGCACCCGCTGGCACTTCGACGCCATCGCCATGAGCGACGACGGTCTTACCGACGGTGCCGAGAGCGGCACTCGTCTGGATGGACTCGATGATGCCAGCGCCATTCGACGTCTGCGTCTCGAGTGTGGAATTGATGTTCTGCAGCTGCTCGAGACTCGAGAACTGCGCGAGCTGAGCGGCCATCTGATCACCCCCTGTTGGATTGAGGGGATCCTGGTTCTTCATCTGTGCCACGAGCAGCTTGAGAAACTCGTTCTTGCCGAGCACACCCTTCGGGTTGGTATAGTTTCCTGACGCAGCGGCGGCGCTCACGCTGCTTGGCGTCGTAGTCACTGGTGCGGTCATGCTTCCTCTGTCGTGAGGGAGAACATTGTGTTCCGGCGACGACGATCGTCCGCATCCTGACGGCGCGAAGCCTGGTCGTCGCGATCTGGTGAATTGCGATTGAAGCCACGCGCACCACCCTGATCATCATTGCGCGTCGCCGTTGTATCCGAAGACGAGATCACCGTTGCCGCGCGTGCACTCATCGCATCAAGCGCATTGGCATGACCGGTGTGCTTCACGCTGAAGCCCTGCGGCTCCAACCCGCGACGCTCGAGTGCCGACGTCAACTCACCAAGCCGCGCCGAAATCCGCGTGGCACTCATGCCGTCGCGCATCTCGAACGTTGCGCCGACCTCATTGCCACGCATGCCGATGCGCACCATGTCACGGCCACCATTTCCATCATCCAGCGCGACG
>JBBQHJ010000123.1:0-12188 GCA_038323865.1 Gemmatimonadales bacterium | reverse complement strand
GATTACGGCTCTGGAATTCGCGCATCCACCTATCGGGGGCTGCGCTACATATGGCATGGCGGCGCCGACGAAGGATTCGTCTCGCACATTTTTGGCTTTCCGGATTTGCGATTTGGCGGAGCAATCCTTTGTAACACCGCTCGCTTCGAGCCATGGGCGGCAGCGAAGCGACTCTCGGAGTTGATGAACAGCAGCACCATGAGCGTCGCCGACAGCGAGGTCAGCGTGCCAGACTCTGTACTTCGGAGCTCGCAGGATTGTATTTCGTTTCCGGTGGGCCGTCCACGCGCATCGCGTATTCGAATGGCGGACTCACAATTGGAGGCATACCACGTCTTGTTCTACATCCGCGTGGTAGTCTCAAATTCCAGCTCGCAGATATCCCCGTGTACCTTGCCTTCCAGCCCGGAGCGGATGGACGCTATCGGTTGATAACTGACGCCCTCGGCGTCCCGCCTTCGGTAGCAGAGCGCACCGAACCGGCCTCCCTTCACGAGCTGTCCGAGTACGAGGGCAAGTACCGCAACGATGATCTCGGCCAGGCCTACAGCGTGCGCCGCAACGGTAGCGCACTGACCATCGCGGCGCGTGATGGTCGCGAGAGCACACTCGTGCCCACCTATCTCGACGGCGTCGATTGGTCGGTGCGAGGGTTTGCGGTTGTATTCCAGCGCGCTGCGTCCGGCCGCGTTACATCGCTACTCGTGTCCACAGGAACCGAAAGAACGAGCCCGATTCGCTTTTTGCGGTCGCGAGACTCCGGGTAGTTGGCGGGGTCGACGGCTCTGGCGGCCCGTACCGATTGATCCTCGTGCGTACTAGCACGCACCGGAAAACGAAAACACTCACAAACGCCGTATCGCGAACGTTCTTCCACGTCACGGTGGCCCGAACGCTCGAACAGACCTACGGACGTCCACGTCTCATGGATGTGATGTGCAATCCGGTTGCGATGATGAGGGAGTGCCAGCGTGCGGCCGCGAGATTAACGCCGCGGGAGGACGTGAGCAGACTTTGGTCAACCGTCCTGCTCGATCGCATACCATAGCAGCGGAGTTGCGCCGAAGAATGGCGGCCTCTCGATCGAGATAGCACTAAACCGATTCCCCCACTCGCGGTACTCACTTACATGAGCACCTCGGCCCTCCTCGAACACTCGCTCGTCCCGCCGCGGGAGCCGCGACCTTCCGCCAAGCCCGGGATCGGGATGAGCACACCCTCCGCGTCCACCGAGATCGCTGCGCTATTCGAGCAGGAGCACCGCCGGTTATATCTGCTGGCGCTACGCCTTGTCGCGAATCCGGCGGCTGCCGAAGACGTGGTGCAGGAGGCTTTCCTCCGAGCGTGGCGGAGTTGGAGTGACTTTCGTGGTGCGAGCTCGCGCTCCACGTGGCTCTGCGGCATCGTCGTGCGATGCGCGTTGAACATGCTGCGCTCGGAACGGAACGAGCGCAGCTTCGTGTCGTCCGAAACGCACAGTATCGAATCGAGTACGCGGCGCCCCCAGCACGAGGCGCGGATCGATCTCGAACGAGCAATCGCCACGCTGCCTGCGCGCGCACGTGCCGTGTTCGTCCTTCGTGACATTGAGGGACACGCAGTCAATGAGGAGGCACAATTGCTCGACATCGCACCCGGAACAGTAAAAGCCCATCTCTTTCATGCCCGCCAACGGCTGGCGTCCCTCATCGACCACCATGACTGAACACCCCGCGCTGAACGACTGCCCGGCAGAGCCATTGCTGGCCGAGTACGCAATGCAACCTCTGAGCGAGATTCCACGTGGGTTGCAGGAGCACCTTGAGTCGTGCCGTAGCTGCAAGCGCACGGTCGCACGCTACGCCGCACTCCATGTGGTGACGAACGCGCTTCCATCCACGGCGACGAGCGCACGCGATCTCTGGCCCGGCATCTCGAGCGCAATGCGCGCAGCCCCGAGACACGGCAGGATGCTGCGTGTGAGCCCTGCGCGGAGCGCACTCGCCGCCGGAATCGTACTGACTGCATTTCTACTTGGCCGCGTGTCCGTTCGGCCCGAGCTGCCACTCGCGAGCCGCGCTCGTGTTGTGGTAACGGATAGCCTGAGCGCCGCCGAAAGAATCCAGGAAGCAGGGACGCGCTACTTGACTGCGCTGTCGTTGCTTGGCGAAGCGGGAGTGCCGCGACCCGCGCGGGGGCAAGGGCGCGAGGTGGCCATCGCAACGCTGTACGGAGCGACGATGGAGCTCGCACGACAGGGTCGAAGCTCCGCCAACCTCACGATTGTGGCATCGCTGCTCGATCACGAGCGAAATGAGACTCGATCCGGATCACCCGCCGCGCCGAGCTCTCGCTGAATGCCCATCCCCCAATCCGTCATCCTCGTGAAGTGCGCACATCAGTACCTCGTCCGCGTGTTCGCGGTCATCGCCCTGAGTTCACCAGCACTCGCGCAGGCCGTGCCTCAGTGCCGGGAGCACAAGCCACTCACCGGTGATATCGGGATCGGCGGGTTTCAGTGCGTCGCGGCCGGCTGCGCCGTCAACGGCGAGTATCGGGGGCGCTATTACCACAGCTTCTCCGCCGAGCCCTACGTATGGGACATCGAACCGAGGGGTCCGTCGGCGGGGCTCCTGATTGATGGAGACCGCATCGTGTCCATCGACGGAATGCTCATCACCACGGAGGCCGGCGGCGATCGACTTGCGAACCTGGTGCCTGGTGAGAAAGTGGGGCTTCGTCTGCGGCGGGGGGAGAGCGTTGTCTCGGTAACGGTGCAGCCGAAGCTTGGCTGCAACATGCCTTACATCAGTGTCACAGCGCGACAGGGGCGTCCGCCGAGACCCCCGCGGAAGGGCAGCGACGACGCGCTGCAGTAATGGCTGCAGTCACAAACGTACGCCGCCACTCTTACAACCTCGAACTATGTATTGTCGCTCAACACGCACATTCGTTGTAATAGCGCTTGCCTGCGCGCCACTCAGCGTCGCCAGCGCACAGCCGGCGAAGACCGTCCTTGATGCACGCACCCGCCAGAGCGTGCTCGATTCCGTCGTAAAGATAATCGCGAACATATACATATTTCCCACGGTCGCGGATTCCGTGGTCCGGACCATTCGCGCTAGGGCGGCGCACGGTGCGTACGATGTAGCCACGGCCGAGAAGTTCGCGGCCCTGCTCACGACGGATCTTCGCGCGCTGAGCGCAGATCGCCACCTCGCGCTCCACTACGAACCGAAGTCGTTTCGTGAAACGAAGCTGGACTCGGCTGAGCGTGCGCGGCGTCTCTCAGACATCATTCGCGAACTCGACGCGACCAACTGGGGACTACCGGAAGTCAGAGTCATGGAGCACAACGTTGGGTACCTCGCGCTGACGTCCACACTATCTCCGGCCCGCGCAGGTGACCTGTTCGCGAATGCCATGACTTTTTTGGCGCGGACCGATGCACTCATTCTCGACCTCCGCGCCAACACCGGTGGCGATGCCGAAATGGCGACACTGGTGTTGTCGTACTTCTTCGACGAGCCAGTGAAATTCGCGGAAGCCCGCTTCCGCGATCCGGCGAGGGTCACGCAGTCGTGGACATACGCATTCGTCCCAGGGAAAAGCTATCGGAGCAAGCGCCCCGTCTATGTACTCATGAGTGATTCCACCTTCTCGGCGGCTGAGGCGATCGCATATGCGCTGCAGGCCAACGGTCGGGCCACGATCGTAGGGGTGCGAACCAGAGGTGGCGCAAATTCCGGAGACTTCTATTCCGTTGGCAGCGATCTCGAGTTGTTCGTTCCGAATGCGCGGGTCGTATCGCCAATCACAAAGACAAACTGGGAGGGAGTCGGAGTACGACCGGACATCCCCACCAGTGCGGACGACGCCTTGCGAGTCGCTCACGACAGCGCCGTTGCTCGGCTTCGGTCTGCAAGGAAGTGAGCGCCAACCGACTGTGAGGCAGATCGCGCTGTGCGACGCATCGGTAACGGGTTGTGCAGCGCAAGCGCGCAGTCGATCAGGGCGTCATCGACTCGGTGGCATCGTGCGCCCCGCCGATCAGCACGGCGAAATCGTAGCCATAAATCATTCGACGGAGATCAGGCCCCGCCGCGCCTAGACGCCCGGCGTAGAGGTAGTCGCGCAGCGGACGCAGATCGAACAGGGTGATCTGCTCTGGCGCGGCGGCCACGGCGAGTGGTCGCATGTCAGGCCACTTCCATAGGTTGGGCCGGATGGAATCCGTGGGCGGGTTGTGTGCGAGCACCAGCACATTCACAAATCCCAGACCGTTGGCCGCCGCAAGCTCCGAGAGGAATCCGCCGAAGGCGAACGGTCCGAAGGGGGACTGTCCACGACCCAGATGAGCGGAGCCCATCTTGATCAGGGCTTTGGGCAACTCTCCCCTGCGCACGGCGGCGCGATATCTCACGCCGAACTGCTCCTTCATGTATTCCTCGCGCACCGCGTTGGCGCGGAATCCCGTCAGCTGGCCCTGTCCGGCGAGCCGGTTGTACTCGTAGATCGACGCTGACTTCTCCAGAGCGGAGAGGATACGATCCGCGCGCGAATCGGCGACAGGCGTGAGTGATCGCCGGAGCGCTCTGAACTGGTCGGGCGTCGCGTCGACCGCGAGCCAGTGCGACCCTCCGTGGTTGTATCGCTTGGACTCCGCTATCCGGACGACAGCCGTTAGCGAGTCGAGAGACGCACGTCGCGCCGCCGGCGTGAGCGACCGAAGTTCACTGAGCAGTTGAAGTGCGCCGAATTCCTGATCGACCCCCCAGATGGCGTCGCGACGGCCGAGTCGCCGCGATGCTGCGTCATAGAGCGCGAGGTCCTCATCCGCGTTGAACTCGAGGGCTGCGGGATAGCGCTGGATGAATGATGTGATCGACGATGTGCGCATCGCGACGTCGAGCGTCAGGCTTCCATTCTCGGTCACGAGATGCTGAAATCCCTCTCGTCGAATCAGGGAGTCAAGGAGGAGTCGTGCAAGTTCGGGGATCTCGCGAATATCGTGTCGTTCTCCAATGGCGACAAACTGCGCACCCCGAGCAGTGCGAAACAGCAACTCTGCGCCTGCGCCGGAGAGGCCGCCCGTGATCGACAGAGGGTGCGCGTTCGCGCGCAGCAGGCTGTCGAGCGTAGCTGCGGCGCGGCGGGCGGTTGCGGTATCGGGACTACTCTGTGCGAAAGCACGAGCGGTGCCCATAACGAGAAGCATGGCAGCAACGATGGCCACTGTCACACACACTCGGCACGCGGACCTCGCCGACTTGTTGATCCCGCGATCTCGCACACTCGAGATTCCGTCAACACAAAATACAATTCGTTTCATACCAGCCTCTGGATTGGGATCGAGTGGTCGAGGACGCGCGATGGCATCAGTCTCGTGCATCGCGCGAGAGCTGCTCGAGTCGGCGCATACGCTCGGCACTATCGATCAATCGGCCGCGCACGATGACCGCATTGATCCGCGCGACATTGGCGATATCCTCGAGAGGATTGGCGTCCAGAAGAACCAGATCCGCATCCTTCCCAGCCACGATGGTTCCGACTGACTCGCTCAATCCCGCCAGCTCCGCTGCATTCCGCGTTGCTGTCTGCAGCGCCTGCAAGGGCGTAAGGCCAGCGCGCACGAACAACGCGAGTTCGTCGTGGACCGAGAATCCAGGGTAGCTGTGCGGATTACCTCCCTGATCCGTCCCCGTCACGATACGAACGCCGCGCCCGTGCATCTGGCGAATGACGTCACTCTCATAGCGCATCATGCGTGCGCTTAGCGCAACAAAGGCCGGCGTGCGCTGTCGCGCGTGCGGGTTGGAACTGGGATTCCACCAGAGACGGATGAACCTCGGCATGTACCGCATCCGTCGCGACGAGATCGAATCGGGTTCACCGAATGCGTCGAGCCAGGTATTGATGAGCGTTGGCGTCTGCCACGTATGATTCTCGGCGAGTCGCGCGTACAGGGGCGCGGCGCGCGCAGAGTCATACGTGTCGAGCAAGGTCCGAGTGCGCGCGATGTAGCGCGCGAGCCCGCCCGCGCCAGCGGCGCTCTCTGCGCGCTGCGCCGCACGCAGGTCACCTGTCTCGTCAGGCACACCGAGCAGATGCTCCTGGCTTTTCTGTCCGGAATCTGACGACTCGGACAGCGACACGGTGAACGGCACGTGGCCCGCGAAGGGCATGCCGATCCGTCGTGCTTCACGCGCGATGGCGAAGAATGATTCGCGCGAAAGCAGTGAGTACACCTTGAGGAACGCTGCTCCCTCGCGTTGCAGCGAGTCAACTACGCGCCGAGCCTGCACGGTATCGCTGATCGCAATGGAGCCGGGCCACATCGGAACCGGTCCATCGAGTAGCGGCCCCGCCGGAATGATCCGCGGTCCGAGAAGCGCACCGGCCGCGATCGAATCCCTCCATCGCAGCAGGACATGAAGTCGCCCCCCCATGTCCCTCACACCAGTCACACCCTCGAGCACGAACAACGGCAATTGCAGAACTTTCTCCGCATCCGGCGCGTGCGCCGGTAGCATCTCCACATCATCGATGTGCGCGTGCATGTCCCACAAACCGGGAATGAGATAGCGCCCACGCCCGTCAACCACTCGTGCCCCGCGCGTCTTGCCCCACCCCACCTGCTCTTTAGAGGAAGGCGCAATCGCAATCAAGCGCCCACTATCGATCAGCACGGACATGTCCTGCGCCATCGGTTCATCATTGCCCGCGATGACCGAGACATGCCGGATGAGAATCCGCTCCGCTGGTGGCACGGGTACGCGCTGGAGGGGCGATACCGCAATCACGAACGCCCCTGCGAATACTCCCACCACCGCGCGCGGGCTCACAACGCGACCTGCGACTCTCGCCATGGAGCTCCTAGGGACGAGTTGCGAATTCGCCAGCCGCTACTGCACGCAATCCGAATACGGAGTGTACGGCCGCTGATCGAGCGGGGGACGTTGACGCAGATTCGCGATGGTCTGCACGACCTCCAGTACATACTGCCCGACCTTGGCCAGCCGCGGATAGTTGATGTACTGCGCCTCATCCGTGACCATGTGATAGTCCTGATACCACACGTCTGACACGAAGAACAGCACCGGGATGTTGTATCGCGCATACTCCCAGTGATCACTCCTGCACCAGCCCTGTGACGGATGACCTGGTTGATCGAACGAATGATCAAAGCGAAAGCCGTAGGCAGAGCGCTGGTTGATGGAGTCGGCGATGGTCCCGAGCTGTTTCGACAGACGGCCTGCCCCAAGCACGACTAACGCGTTCTGCCCGCTGGGTGATGCATCCTCGGGTCCTCCACGCCCCATCTGGTCCATGTTGACCTGCGCCACAATCGAGTCACGCGGCACCGTCGGATGGTCCGTGAAATACTCGGATCCGTATGCGCCGCGCTCTTCCGCTGCATGAAACACGAACAGCACCGAGCGAGCGGGCCGAGCGGACGACTTGCTCAGCGCCTCAGCCAGTTCGAGCCCAAGCACGGTGCCACTGCCGTCGTCGTCCGCACCGTTCATGATGGAGTCCAGCCGTCGGCCACCGTGGACCGCATGAAGCGAGTCCGCCAGCAGGCGTACCCGTTGCAACTGATCCGCCGTCACGGTGCGCGGCGCAGGCTCATCCTGTCCCATTGGTCGCAACAAGGTGTTGAACGCACGGATCGAGTCGTGGTCGGCTGCTACATCGGCGAAGCCCACGTGATCATGGTGGGCGCCGACGGCAACATAGGTATTCCGCCGTGACGGATCGCTGCCGCGCACAATGCCGACGACATTGTATGTCGGTGCTTCCGTCGCGGACGTGATGTACGCGATATGGCCGCTCATTGGCAGTCCTTCATCGCGCATCGTACGCGCTGCGCTTCCTCGGAAAATCGCGCTCACAACATCTGGCGTTACGACCAGGAGCGTTACGGACCGCGGTCCTGGAGCCAGCGAATCCCAGTAGACTTCACGGGGCTCTCGCATCGATGGATAGCTGCTGGGAACGAGCGAACCGATGATCACCGCCTTGGCCTGTGCATACTCGCGCAGGTTGAGCCGATTCCACACGGCGCGGCCAGCCATTGCTGGTGGTGCGTCGAACACGACAATGCGGCCCTTGGCCAATTCAGGTGCCAGGAGAGTCGAGTCACCAAGAGTCCCACCATAGACTGTCCGGGCGCTCTCTTCGTTGAACGGGGAGCCGAACGCTCCGCCGCGCATCAGGATCTGCGGCCCCAGTCGCTGGACGATGAGATAATCCGTACCCATACGAAGCAGTTGATCCGCCACTTTCAGGGTGGCGTTCGTGTCGGCGACCCGACGTACCCAGGGAATGCGTTGGAGAAAGGTCCCGTTGTCACCCGCGGGTTCCAATCCAAGTTGCTTCAGCTGTCCCGCGATGTAAGTCGCACCTCGCAATCCACCGCGCGTTCCCGTATCACGCCCTTCCATCGAATCGTCGGCGATGATGTACTCGCGCGTCTTGAGGTCTTCCACGGTAATGGCCGCTGACGTTGGCTGCGGCTTATGCACCGGCGAGGCTGCCACCGATTGTCCGCCAGCGCGCGAACCGGCTAGCGCAATGCTGAACGCTGCGATTGATGCGAGCCGCCACGCCCGTGTCATGAGGGTATTCGTCATTGCCATGTGACTGAAAGTTGAACGCATTGAGACGAGTGTTTTCGCGGATGCCGTGCGCATCACGCGCGAGGTTTAGACAATTTTTGCCTTCGTTCCCATCCACGCCTCGCGCAGTCGCAGCTGATCCGGCGTCGCATGCTCGTCCACCTCGAACCGGAGTGGAATGCCCTTTTCATCCTCGATGAGCGTGATGCCCAGCTTCCGGTAGTATTCCTTGAGTGGCGGGCGTTCGGCACCTTGCACGAATCGACGAAAAAATTCGCCAATGTCAGGTGACGTCATCGCGACGATCGTATCGAGCAGCCCCGCCTCGGCGAACGCCCGCCGCTTGCCATAACGCTTGGAGAGTTCGAGCACCAACTCACGCAATCCCCGTTTGCCGCCGGAGAGCTCGAGCAACCTGATGTCGAGCAGCCCTGCCACAACCGCGCCGCGCTGATAGATGTTGCCGTACTGCCGTTGTCCCGAATCGCTGAACGACGTCAGTGCGAGCTTCGTGAGCGAATACGTCGTATCAAAGTGGAGACGGTCCAGGCGACTCTTCTGCGCGACAGCCGCAAGGAACGTGGGCAGGCTCTTTAATCCCGCCTCGAGCTGCATTTTGTGAGCAGCCCATTCAGTCGTGCCTTCATACAACCACAGATGCTGGGACGGCGTCGGCGTTTCAAAGTCGAAGTGCTCGATGATCTCCGAGTGAATGTTCAACGGTGTCACGACATGAAAGAATTCGTGCGCCGCAACATCCGTGATCGCGCGCCCGTAGGCTGGTGTGAACGCCGTATCCCTCAGCACGTATTCAGAGCCATACGAGTGCTCCCACGCACCAACGCCTGCCTCCCCGAAATCGTAGAGGAAGGTGTAGCGGCTCACGGGAAGCTTTCCAAGAAAGGCGCCCGCGGCCATCAGCATGCCGCGCATGGCATCACGGAGTTGCGTGGCTGCAATCGCGCCACTCGCCGACTGCACGACAATCGTGACAGGCACTCCCGTGACGAGGAGCGTGGCCCGCGTGAGACGCGCGCCCAGCAAGATGGGAGAGTCCACGAGGTGATCGTAGCTCTCCGCGTGATAAGACCCATGCTGGAACGGGAGCGACGTTCCAACCATCCACGACTTGGGATAACGCAACTGAATCGTGAGCGGCACCGACTGCATTCCCCGAGGAAAGCCGAACACCGCTTGGCCATTGATCAGCGCGTAATCCGACTGGAGACGCGACCCACACATCGGATAGACAGGAAACCGCGCGACCACGGTATCGCGCGTGGCTTTCACGGCATACGTGATGATGCGCACCGCCGCCGCGTTCGTGATTCGGTATTGGTTGGTACTGATGTGCTCTACCGGCAACGCCGCTCCACTCGCGTCGAGTGCCGTGAAGTCGCGCACGAAGCGACCGATATCCATCGTTTGATATGTCCCCGGCGCGGTCGACGCAAACTCGAAGACATCATTCTTCGCGGTGAGCCGTGGCACCGCGAGTGTAACGTGAAACACATGCTGCGCGGTATCGCTCAAGTCCACCCGGTAACGCAGGGTCTGCTGGGCCGACACCGCGCCGGGAACGCCAGCGAGAAAAAGAAGGAGAGCCAGCGCTCGGATACGCATGTGTATCTTGTTCAAGGAACCGGCACAAATTATGGCGCTGACGACGCGCTGCATCCCTGAAACCTCTCGCGCGGTCGTGGCAGCGTCTTGAACAATTTTGTCCCGCTGACGCTTGACGAAGTCGTCGCTCGGCCGGACGAGATCGCACGGGCGAGCAGCATCGTTCAAGCACGCAGGCGTCTGAACAACCACGATGTGGCACTCTCACGCCCGGATTCATCTGCCTCATGATTCGTCCACTACCTGCCATGCTGTTGCTCGCGCTCTCCGTCGCGTCCGCACAGGACACCCCGCGAGCGCGATCCCTTCCGTCCCGGAAGCCGCAGGCGCGGACAGCGCTACTGCCGCTGAAGTACGTAGGCCCGCCCACGACCGCCGCCATTTCCGCAGGCGATCTCATGACGCGGTTGTACAAATTCGCTGACGACTCCATGATGGGCCGCTTGGCGGGCACGCCATGGAACGACAAGGCAACCGACTACATCGCATCCGAATTGTCGCGCCTTGGACTGCGGCCTGCCGGCGAGAACGGGACATTCTTCCAGCAGCCGCTCGAGCGGAGCGAGCTTGCCTCCGCCGCACTGACGGTGAACGGCAACGCGTACGAAGTCTGGAAGGACTACGCGCCGCGCGAACAGGGTGGCGGCGCCCGCGCATACGACAGCGCCAGTGTGGTGTTCGCCGGCACGTACTCGGACACAGCGAACTATCCACCGTCGTCAGCGATCGCGGGCAAGATCGTACTGCTCGCATTCAAGCCGGGCTTCAACGGAATTTCGTATTCAAGCATCGATCGCGCGCAGCTCACAGCGCGCTTTCACGACGCGGCCGCGATCGTCGTGGCGCAACTCGACTACGTGCCGCCCGGCTTCGTGGATCTGGCGTACCGATCATCCGCCGTTCGCGTCAAGCACGACGGGCCTTCCGCGCCACTTCCGTCGTTCTTCTATGTGACGAACGCGGTCGCTGCGGACATGATGGGAGCGACCCTCGACGCGGCAACGCCGGGTCAAGCCGGACGAACCGTTCGTGGGCACACAACCTTTCGCGCGGTCGTCGCCCCTGGCCGCAATGTCGTCGCCGTGCTTGAAGGATCCGATCCAACGCTCAAGGGCCAGTACGTTGCGATCGGCGCGCACAACGATCACATCGGATTCAATCACGCACCCGCCGAGCACGATTCGATCAAGGCGCTGATGAAAATCGCGTCACCGCAGGGCGGCGAAGACGATCCTCCCCCAGCCGAAGCGGGGGCCGATCCTGCCGTGAGAAAGGCCATCGATGCGTTGCGCAAGCACGCGCCGGCTCGCCTGGATTCCATCTACAACGGTGCCGACGACGACGGCTCGGGCACCGTCGGTGTGCTCGAGATTGCCGAAGCGTTCGCGCACGCCAAGGCGCGACCGAAACGGTCGCTGCTGTTCGTGTTCCACGTCGGTGAAGAAGAAGGCATGCTCGGTTCCGGATACTTCGTGGATCATCCGACCGTGGCTCGCGATTCGATTGTGGCACAGCTCAACATCGACATGATCGGACGCGGCGGCGCCGACGATATCACCGGCAAGGATCTTCAGGGCAGACTGCTGCATGGAGGCCCCGGCTATCTCCAGTTGATCGGCAGCCGGCGTCTCTCCACGGAGCTCGGCGACCTCATTGAAAAAGTGAACGGCGACCGGAAGTTGGGATTCCGCTTCGACTACTCACTCGACGCCAATGGACATTCCCAGAATATCTACTGCCGGAGCGATCACTATTCGTATGCGCGCCATGGTATTCCGATCGTCTTCTTCACCACCGGCGGCCACGCTGACTACCATCAGGTCACCGACGAGCCGCAGTACATCGACTACGCGCGCGCGGCGAACGTCTCATCACTCGTTTACGATGCCGCACGTCGAATCGCGAACCTCGACCATCGCATCGTCGTCGACAAGGCGAAGCCAGATCCCCGCGGCGGGTGTCAGC
>JBBQHJ010000122.1:0-12232 GCA_038323865.1 Gemmatimonadales bacterium | reverse complement strand
TCAGCAAGTGGCGCGAGGCGCGCCACCATGGACTCAATGCTAGCGCGATTCCAGCCAAAGACATGCAACAGCCGCCGCATGGCACGCGCGTGCGACGGAAATTGTGAGGGCGCCCAGTACTCGTCGACGTCCTGTTCCGTCAGCCGCGACGGATCACCATACACCATCCGATGCGTCCGCGACACGATCCACCGCCGCACGAGCCGCGGTAGCACGGCGTCGATAATTGGCGGGCTCACCAGTTTGAACAACCGCTCCATTCTCACCCGGCCAAAGAGCGCCGGATTCACGAGGGCAATCCGCTTCACGCGCACCGGGTTTGCCTCGGCGAATGCTGCGGCAATACTTCCCGCCATCGACTGCGCCACGACGTCTGCGACAGTCACGTGCTCGGCGTCGAGCAACTGGCGAATCGCGTCCACCATCGCCGCGCACGTGTACACCGCGTCGTCATCGGGCTTGTCCGAGAGGCCATGGCCCGGCAGGTCCGGCACGATCACGCGATAGCCGATGTCACCGAGCGGTGCGAACCAGTCGCGCCACATGTATGACGAGCCGCCCCACCCGTGCAGCAGCAGCACCGGGCGCCCATCAGCAGGGCCGCTCGTCACCACGCGCAGCGTCATGCCGTTTGCAAGCCCGACATAGCTGACGGATAAGCCAGCCTGACCGGCGGGGAACATCTCCGCCGGCGACAACCGACCCGGCAGCCGCCGCTCTCCCGTTTCCTGCGCTACGGTCAGACGATCTCGATCGTGCGCCCGATCAGGCGCGCGATAAGGCCGAGGCGGAACGTGATGTCCGTCCAGCGTTCATCGCCAGCGTGCTGCGATTCAAGCGGATAGCTGGACCAGACGTACGGGCTTGCGGACTTCGCGACGGCCATGCCCTTGTGGGGATGCCACACGCCATCGCGATCGCGATCGTCGAGGAAACGCTCGAACAACTTGCTCCAGTTCTCGTTGCGCTTGAGGAATCCGATTCGCGCCATCAACTCCAGCCAATAGAGCGCAAACGGAACGTCGGCGTCTGCTGCGTTCCGATGCGGAAGCGGATCGCCAAGCACGAGATGCGGCACCGGAAGTATGTGCCGGCCGCATAGCTGAACGGCTTCCTGCCTCGGCTGCGCCTGCGTGATGTAGTGATACAGCGCATCCATTTCGCGATGATGCTCGGCTCGGAAAAGCGGCATGTACGCCATCATCGAGATCGCGTAGATCGATGGCGGACATGCTTCTGCAGCGAGCATGTGCTGGTTGCCCTGCCGAATGAACGGCTTGGCTGCGAGGGGCGTGCGCAGGTAGTCCGTCATCCGCACGATGATGCGACGCGCAGCTCCGCGGAGGCGCGGATCGCCTTCATAGCCGGCTTGTGCCAACGTGGCGGCAGCCGCTTCGCGTAGCAGCAGTCGCCCGCGCTTCACCGACTCTTCGTCGGGCGCGTGCTTCCCGCCGAGTTCATAGAGAAATGCAGGATCGTCATCCTCCGCCAACAGTCGGAACAGGATACGACGCGCGTGCATGAGGGGCGGCGTGTCCTTGCTCCAGCCGTACTCCAACATTCGGAGAGCGGCTGGAATCGTTCCTACGCCCTCGAAATTCTCCGCCCGAGCGGATGGCAGCGCGAGCATGTTGGGACCCCAAGTTCCATCTGGACCCTGGAGGACAGCCAACAGCAAAGCGTTTCGATGCGTAAAGGGTAGTGCCGACACCTTCTCGGCGTCTGTCGCATTCATGCGCGCTACTTCCGTGAGCGACCGATATCGAATCGGCGCAGCGGAATGCGTGAGGAGCCAGTCCAATGGGAATCGGACTGGACCCGGCGGCGGCGCGACGGGAGGCAACGTGGGCGGTGCGGCAGGTGCTGCCAAAACTGGACTGGTCGGAGGCGACGGCAGAGTCACGTGTGGCTCTTGGGTCTTACGTTCAGCGGAGTCGCATGGGGCGGTGCCGGGCGAAACGGCCCCGGGCAGAGTCGGGTAAGGATACCCAATTCGCGGTTCAACGCTAGAGGGGAAATTGCAAGTCTTTTGTTCGCAATGACTTAGTTTCTTTGCACGTCCACCATCCATCACTGAGGTAAGGCTTACATGAAGGCACTTCGTATTGCGGCGCTCGGCGTCGCCCTCGTCATTGGCAGCGCAACGGTCGCGAGCGCGCAGCAGCAGCAGGGTGCGCCCGGCGGCGGACGTCCGGGTCGTGGCAGCATGCTGATGGTCGGCATCGATAGCACGTTGACGGCAGATCAGAAGACCAAGATCGAGGAGATCAACAAGAAGTACGCGGCTGACATGCCCACGCGTGAGATGATGCAGGCAGATCGCGAAAGCGCCATGAAGAAGCGTCAGGAAGTCTCGGCCAAGATGAATCCGGAAATTCGCGCTGTCCTCACGAAGGAGCAGCAGGCCACGTTCGACAAGAATCTCGAAGAGATGGCGAAGCGTGCTGCGGCCCCGCGCCCCGCGCCTGAGAACTAAGTCGGTCTGTTAGTCGGCCTTCAGTCAGCCGGCCAATCAAAGGCACACCCACGTAGATTGGGTGTGCCTTTGTATTGTTAGCCGGCCGACTGGCCGACTCAGAGACTGGCCGACGGAAAAAACATGCGCGGTGAGTTTGTTGAAGTTGAAGGATCACGACTCTACTACTACGCCGCGGGCACACGCGGCGCGGGTGAGCCCGTGGTCTTTCTCCACGGCTTTCCGACGTCAGGACATTTGTGGAGCGAGGTCGTCGCACAGATGCCCGCTGGTCATCGTCTTGTCGTCACCGACTTACTCGGGTACGGCCGCAGCGATCCGCCGGGCCGGCATGCGCTAACGCTCCGTGCGCACGCAGCACGCGTGCTCGGTCTCATGGATGCGTTACGCATCACGAGCGCGTGCATTGTTGGTCACGGCTTCGGTGGTGGCGTAGCGCAGGCAATCGCGATCGATGCTCCGCACCGCGTGTCGCGGCTTGGACTCGTGAACAGTGTGGCCTTCGCCGATTGGATGCCCCGTGAGATTCGCGTTGCCAAGCGGCTCATGCCGCTCGTGCGACGACTGCCAACGAATTGGCTCCTGCCGATTATTCGCGCGGATCTCGAGCGCGGTTACTATGACGCCACGCGCGCCGGCCATTCCATCGACAAGTATCAACGTCCGTTCAACAGTGCAGAGGGTCGGGTCGCGCTGCTTCAACATCTCGCCGCACTCGATCGCCGCGAAACGGACGCGCTCTCGTTGCGGTTAGGGGAAATCTCGGCGCCAACCGCCGTGATCTGGGGTGAGCATGATGCCTTCGTGCCGCTCACACTTGGCGCGCGGCTCGCCGCCGCTATTCCCGGCGCGACATTCGACATCGCGCCCGATACTCGGCACTTCGCTCCCGAAGATGCTCCGCGCGTGATTGCCGATGTACTCGCGTCCCTGCTGCGACGAGGTGCGTAGCTCGTGAACGTTTCCACGTCTTTTGCGGTGCTGTTTCTGGCGCCTCGCGCCCTGATCGCGCAGCATTCCGTAAGGCCGTTGCCAGCGGCAACGGCGCTCACGCGGTGGGAACAGCAACGATCTACCTGCAAGACGCGTCACGTCGCGATGTCGACCTTCCCGACGGCCGCCCGATCACCGTGCAGTTCTGGTATCCAGCGACGCCAAGCTCCAAGCCGCGTGCTCCATATCTGACTGGGCAGTCGCTGGCCGATGTGCTGCTTCGACAGCAGTACTATCAGCAGGACACAGCGACGATTCGCGCGTGGCGGATGGCTCAGACGCACTCGCGCACCGGCGCACCCCGTCGCGCGAGGCAAATTTCCGCTGATAGCATTCTCGGTGGGACAAGGCGTTATTCGCGCAAGCGACACGTCCATCACCGAGGAGTTGGCGAGTCACGGCTACATCGTGGCACTCGTTGAAAGCCCTCTTCAGGGCGAAATGGTTTTGCCGAGTGGGCGCGAGATCTCCGACAGCGCCGGTCGATTCGGTGACCCCGCGAGTCACGTTCGAGGCGTAGCAAGTTGGTCCCGCGACATTTCATGGGTGCTCGATCGGCTCGCGCGAAACGCGCCACCAAGCGTGACCCAGGTCGCGCATGCGATCGATTGGCGGCGCATCGGTGCTGCTGGCCACTCTTCTGGTGGCCTGGTGGCAGCCCAGACGTGCGAGAGTGATCATCGCGTGCGTGCGTGCGTGAATCTGGATGGCGGTGTTGGCGGACCGAATCGCGAACCGATGGCGGAGTTTGTCAGTCACGGAGTGACGACGCCGATTCTCTTTGCGCGCAGCCAGCCCCTCTATAATGACACCACACTCACGCGCCGCGGCATGACGCGCGAGCAATGGGTGCAACGTGGCGCGGGGGGACGTATGGCGTATGACTCCCTCGCGGCGCGATCACGCGACTCGCTCACCGTCGCATTCGTCGCCGGCACCGGTCATTTCAGCTTCTCCGACGCACCGTTCGTGATGAGCAATGCCATCACGCGTTTCGGCGGGCGCATCATTGCGCCGTATCGCGGCTGGGAAATCATCACGTCAACGCTGATCGCCTACTTCGATGAGCACCTGAACGGCGCACGCGGCGCACTGGCTGCTGCCGCCGCGCGATTCCCGGAGCCCACCCTGGAGCGCCGGCACTAGCCCTCAGTACGCGACGGAAATATTGCGTGCTGTTCCGAGACGCGAGACCTTCCATCCGCGCGATTGTACCAGCGCGCGAATGCGATCGAGATGCAGTGGATTGGCCGCCAGCGCTGAGTACACCCACTTGAGTGACGGCGCGTAGACCACCATCGCACCCGGTGCATCGGCGAGATCGATCGGTTCAACGCGCACGGAGTCTCCGCCAATTCGAATCCATCGCCCGCTCTCTTCCTTGCGCAGCGTGTTCTTCTTGACGTCATGACCCTGCAGTACCGCTTCCATGAACGGCACCGCACCCGGCGCGACATGAACATCAACGCCGTGCGACACGAGCCACGCGACACCACCGTTACCACTCGCCGGCACCGTCACGAATGCATGTGTTGGCAGGCCACCGCCCTTCACCGAAGACAACCACGCACTCGCGCGCTCGGCACTCAGCGGCGCCTGCCCCGCTTCGAGCAACAACCACGCGGTACCAATCTTCACGGCACCCATCGGTGCGCCTGGCGCATTGAACATCGCGAAGCGCTCGTCGATCACACGCGCAGAGTCGAAGGGCACGTCGTGCATCGGTCGTCGCGAGGTACTCATATACGCCGCGCGCAGCGAGTCCGTCACGGGGAATGAATCGGGCATCGCCGGCGGATTCCATGCTGCCGACATCACCGTCATGCGCTTGTACGGCTTGCCGACACGTCGCACATCGAACTGCGATGGATACGCGATTCCGTTGGGATACTTGCGCCACGCCGAGTACCAGAACTCGACCTCCATGGTTCCCCACGGTACGAGACCGAAATCGTTCTCCTCGTTGATGCGAAAACGCACGGCGGTCAGGTAGCCAGTCGACCGACGCATGAAGATGGTCACCGGAAGTCCGTCCACTGTTGCGAAAACGCGCGCATGCGGCGCCGAGCCGATCGTCGTGTCGGGCAGCGCACGTAGATCAGTGGCACTGCGCGCACGCAGCAGCAAACGTTCGGGCGCCACGGCAAATAGCTCGTTCTTCTCCTGTACGTAAGCAATGTTGAGCGGTGTCCAGGTTCCGGCCGTAACAACCGTCGGCGACGCCACCCCGCCCGATCCGCCGAGTGATCGCCTTACAGCCACGGAATCGCGCACGACGTCGACGATATCGCGCGCTTGCGCGCCGAAACCAAAGCGTCGCGTGTTGCGCCACGCGTCGATTGAGTAGTCGCGCACCTCGGTGTGCAGTTCGTAGCTCGGCTGATCGGCATACGGGCGCGTGTCGAACGCCGTGCGCTGCCACTGCGTGAGCATCTCGAAGCGGACGCGCGTGATCGCGGACAGCGCGTCAGCACCGCCCATGCGGGCGATGGCGGTGTCGAGCACCGCCATTGCTGCGGCGCGAGTGGGTGGCGCAATGCGCGTCGGCGGAAGCAGCACGGCCGCAAAGACGCCGGCACGCAACAGGTGGGATGAGATTGGATTTCGCATGCTCTACAATCGCCGAGCGCTTCGCCCGGCACAGACATGATGCAGCGAGTGGCGTTCGCCGCGCAGCCAATGGTCGCGTGCGAGACGATCATCACCTTGCCCGGCACGCGCCGAACCCCTAGCCATTGAGCATGCGTGTGAAGCTGTTCGGTGTCGGCAGTGTGATTCATCGGCGTTGGCCACTGCTCATTGCAGCGTGGGCAGTGCCGGCGCTGCTCGCGTCTCTCGAGACGTGGATCTTCTGGCGCATGGCCGGACGGACCTATCCGTTCTGGCGCGCGGTGATGATGGAGGGCCCGAGCTGGCTCGTGTACGCCGTGCTCACTCCCCTCATTTTTGCGTTGACTGAGCGCTTTCCGCTCGAGCGCGCACGCTTGCTTCGCAATGGCGCACTCCATCTGGCACTCGCGCTGCTCGCCGGTGCGATGTACGCCGCCGCGGCGACGGCGGCCACGAACTTCTTTACGCCGACTCCGAATCCGCGTCCGTTCGGGCAGATGGCGTTCATGTGGTATCTGTCCGCCCTGCCACTCACCATTCTCGCCTACTTCTGCATCGTCGGTGTCGCCGCCGCCGTGTTGCAATTCACCACCGCGCGTCAGCGTGAAGTCGACGCCGCTCAACTCACGGCCCAATTGGCAGACGCGCGGCTCGCTGCGCTCCGTATGCAGCTGCATCCGCACTTTCTGTTCAACACGCTCAACGCCATCACCGTGCTCGCACGCGACCGCGAGTCGGAGTCAGTCGTTCGCATGCTTACGCTCCTGAGCGAGCTCCTTCGTGACGTTTTGCGGACCGACCATGATCGCGAGATTCCACTGGCGGCCGAGCTGGCGTTCGCTCGCCGCTACCTGGAGATCGAACTGGTGCGATTCGGCGATCGGCTCTCGGTAGAGAACGATGTGGACGAATCGCTCGACGACGCGCTCGTGCCGGCGTTCATCCTCCAGCCGCTGATCGAGAATGCGCTCCGGCATGGCATTGGCGCGTCGGCTGGTGGTGGGGTGGTGCGCATCGGTGCCAAGCGCGCAGGCGCGCAACTCGCGCTGTCGGTAGCCGACTCGCGTGAGCACGATGGCCACATGACCACTCAGCATGAGCTGAGCGCCGAGCGCTTCGGCGTCGGTCTTTCAAATACATCGGCACGTTTGCGGGCGTTGTTCAGCGACGATGCGACACTCGCCGTGATGTCGGGCGAGGCCGGTACCACCGCGACCATTCGCATGCCGCTGCGTCGTGATGCCTGACGTGACGCTCAGCGCGCTGATCGTCGACGACGAGTCGCTGGCGCGCCGGGGCATCCGGCAGTTGCTCGCGACGCATCCGGATGTCGCCGTGATTGAAGAATGTCGCGATGGCGCTGAGGCGCTCCGCGTTCTGGAGTCGCGCCAAATCGAGGTGCTCTTTCTCGACGTGCAGATGCCGGTACTGTCCGGCTTTGACGTCATGCACCAGCTGATCGCTGCGCGCGGCGCCGTCGGAGTGCCCCAGACCATCTTCCTCACGGCCTACGAGGAATTCGCGCTCGAGGCATTCAACGTTGAAGCGATCGACTACCTCGTAAAACCAGTGAGCCAAGAGCGATTCGACGTCGCGCTGGACCGCGTGCGGCGACGACTCGCGCCGGCTACCGCGGGAGACGCAAGCCATGCGCGGCATGTCGTCATTCACGAGACGCGTGGCAAGCGGCTCGTGCCTGTCGACGACATCATTTGGATTGGCGCCGACGACTACTACGCGGCGATTTACACCGTCGGGCGACGATTCCTCCTGCGCGAGACGATGGCGTCTCTCGAAGGGCGGCTAGATCGTTCGCGCTTCGTGCGGATTCACCGGCGCGCAATCGTCAATCTCGACGCCGTGCGCGAACTGCAACGGCATGACGGTGAGGCAGTCCTGGTTTTGACTGATGGCACGCGCGTGCCAGTGAGCCGGCGACGACTTTCGAGCCTCCTTCCACTACTTCGCGCGTAACGTACGAGGAGACTCCGCGCTCGATCTTTCCGGACGGCATCGGCCGGCTGGCCGACGGGTACGAGACGAGCTTTCTGGCGTTTGACCAGAATCCGCTCCCGGACGTTGCTGCGCTGAATTCCATTTCGCTCCGCTTGAAGCACGGTTGCATTTTCCGAGGCCGCGGATGAAACTCCGGCGCATCATTTGCTAGCAAGGGCGATTGATGTCCGCCTACATGAGGCGGCAGCAGGCACCCACCTACCTGCCTGGAATTCGCTCCTCATCGATCTACTCCGCCCGTCACGGTGAGCTTTCACCCAAATGAAGTCGTTCGCCGCGCGACGATTGCGCGGTACATGCTCACCGCGATCCTGGTGTTCCTCCTTGGCGCGTTTTTTCGCAGCCAGGTGATCCAGAATCAGAAGTACACGCTTCAATCGCAGAGCAACCGGTTGCGTGAAATCCCGCTTCCCGCTCCGCGCGGGGTCATCTACGACCGCAACGGTGAAGTGATCGCTGACAACGTGATTGGCTACTCGGTGTCGGTGCTCGCGCTTCGCGAGGATACGCTGCGAGCCGTCATGGACCGGCTCAGTAGCGTGGTTAGCATTACCCCGCGCGACATCGATCTCGCCGTTCGCAGGTTACGCCGAGCGCCCGGCCGGCCGACGATCATCATTCCGGACGCGACGTTCGACGTGGTCAGCGTGCTCGAGGAACATCGCTACGCGTTTCCTGGACTCCTGATCCAGAGCGCGCCGCGGCGGTTCTATCCGGCCGGCGACGTCGTCTCGTCGTTCATGGGCTACACCGGCGAAGTGACTGAAGCTGACCTCGCCAAACCGCGCGACTCGGTCGAGTACAAGTCCGGTCAGCAGATCGGCAAGCAAGGATTGGAGAAGCAATACGACGCTCGGCTCCGGGGAACTGAAGGTGTTCAGTACGTCGAGGTCGACGCTCGCGGACGAATCGTCCGGCAAGGCGCACAGCGAGCCGACCTACAGCCCGTCGCCGCGCAGCCTCTGTACACGAACATCGACATGAATGTCCAGCGCGTCGCGGCCAGCCTGTTTGGCGACACCCTTCAGGGCGGTGTGGTGGCGCTCGACCCCAAGACAGGTGCGGTGCTCGCGCTCGTGAGCGCTCCCGGCTGGGACGGCAACCGATTCACCGGCGGAATACCGGCGAGTTATTGGGACTCGCTTCGCACCGATCCACGCAAGCCGCTGTACAACAAAGCGCTTCAGGGTGAATACCCTCCGGGCTCGACGTTCAAGATCGCGACAGCCATTACCGCGCTCGAAGGTGGGCTCGTCCGTATGGACGAACACATGCCGGTGACCTGCAACGGTGGATATCAGTACGGGTCGCGCTACTTCCATTGCGACGAAAAGCACGGGAGCCTCGATCTCTCGCACGCAATCGCGAAGTCCTGCAACACGTACTTCTACCAGCTTGGCCTTCGCTTGGGACTGACGAAGTTGTTGGCGGGCGGAGTCGATCTCGGATTCACCAAGCGCGCCGGTATTGATCTACCCGAGGAGCGCGCGCCGCTTTGGCCGTCGACCACGGCCTACTTCGATCGCCGATATGGACGCAGTGGTTGGACGCAGTCGGTCACGCTCAACCTCGCCATCGGCCAAGGCGAGAACGCGCAGACCATTCTCAACATGGCGCGCTTTTACACAGCGTTGGCCACCGATGGCACCGAGAGTCGGCCCCAGGTCGCGAAGCAGGCACCGGAACGCAAGCGACTCTTTCAGCTCAACGACCAGCAATTCACGCAACTGCGCGCAGCACTCGCGAATGTGGTCGAATCAGGCACAGCGCAACGCGCGAAGATGCAGGGCGTGGTGCTCGCTGGAAAAACGGGCACGGCGCAGAGCCGTAAGTTTGCGGCGAACGGAAAGGAGCTGAACTTCTCCTGGTTCGTTGGCTTCGCTCCCGCCGACGATCCGAAGATCGTCGTGGCCATGATGCTCGAGTATGTGCCGTTTCAGGGTGCGACGACCGCGACTCTCGTCTCGAAGATCATCAGCGCCTATCTCCACGTTACGCCAGTCGTGGACATCACGCCGTACTAGCCATCCAACGGTCTGGGGCGGTACCGTGTCTATCGCGTACCGCCTCTCCCTGGAGACTAGCATGTCCGGACGCCGGCAATTTCTTGCGACGCTTGGCGCAACCTCTGCCGCCATCGCCTTTGGCACGGATGAACTGCGCGCCGAGCAAGGCGTTCCGGATCAGAGCGGTCCGTGGGATACGTCCTGGCTCGATCAGTTGGCCACGGCGCGGTATCGCGTCGTGTTCAACGGCAGCACAATGAATGACGGCGAAGTGATGGACTATGCGTCGACCTTCCTCGATCACTTCCACGAAGCACATGGCACCGCAGATTCCGAGACGCGGCCCGTCATTGTTTTTCGTCGGCTTGGCACCTCGCTCGCGATCAACGACGCGATATGGGAGAAGTACGAGCTCGGCGCAGACTCCAAAACGCAGGACCCCGCCACCCACGCTCCGGCGAGACGCAACATCTACTGGCGCGGATCGAATCCCGACAGTCCATCAGCAACAAGCATCGAGACACTGCGGAAGCGCGGCCTCATCGCATTGGTCTGCAACATTGCGCTCGGCAATATTGGTCGGCAGTTGGCGCAACGTACCAATCAGGATGTCGCCACCGTCCAGACGGAGCTGAAATCCAACTTGGTGCCGGGGGCCATCCTCGTGCCCTCCGGGATCTACGCGCTCATTCGGGCGCAGAATGCCGGCTGCGCATTCATGCTCGGTACGTAATGCACAATCGCACTACGGCGTTTTTGGCTTGAGCGCTTCTTCGGTGTAGTCGCTGCCCGCGTTCCAGAGAATCCAGCTCATGACGCCGTTGTCGTATCCCGCCTGCATCTGCGCGCGCACTTCCTTCGCGGTGTACGGCGAGGATCCCACCGAGAAGTCCTGATACCACGGCACAATCACCGGCGGGTGCTTGAGCCTCGCGTTGCGACGCAGTGCATCCTTGAGGGCGTGATCGATCACGGCATACGGATCGGCATTGGGATTCGGCAGTCCGTATAACCCTGTCGAGTAATGCGACGGATACGTCATTGGCAACACGACGTCGGTCTGCTCGCCAAACAGCTCCCACTTCTGGCCAATGCCCATGTCCGTGAGCGTATCGCTCGTGGTCAAGCCGAAGACATCGATCGCCATCGGCACCTTCAACTTTCTCATGCGATCGTGCAGGTAGCCGAGTTGCTCATGAATCACCTTGGCGCGTGAGCGACCGTTGGCGAGCGGGAATTGTGCTTCGCGTATCAGGCGAGGGTCATCGGGAAAGCGCACATAGTCGAACTGCACCTCGGCGAATCCGAGACCAACCGCTTCAGCCGCGAGATCGGCAGCGTACTTCCAGACGTCGGGATGATGCGCGTCGAGCCATGGCTGATCATTCTCATCGAGCCACGGTGCTCCGTTGTCCTTACGCGTCACCGACCACTCAGGCCGTGCGCGTGCAAGCAACGGATCCTTCGCGACGACGATGCGGGCGATGGCATGGATGTGATTTGCGCGCATCGTGTCGAGCAGGGCGCGAATGCGAACCGTGGAAACCGGCGTGATCGTGTCAGCGCCGGTATTGTGCGCGACCTCGACATTCGAGGGATACAACACGTAGCCGCGATCGTCCTTTACGTCGATCACGAGCGCGTTGACCTCGGTTGTTCGCGCCACGTCGAGGAGGTGCGCCATGCGCGCCGGAGCAATCACCGCCCATCGATTTACATACAGGCCGCGTACCGTAGCTGGACGCTGTGCGTGCACATGTGCACTCAGCGCTACCAGAGCGAGCGAGATGAGCGAAGTGATTCTTGGCATGTTTGTAGTACAGCGGTCAGCCCAAAGCGGTCCGCGGGTCTGCGGTTACAGATCTTTCACTTCGCGGACAGCATCCACGGCGTTCGCGATCTCGCGCGAAAGCGCACGAGCCTCCTGCGTGGCGCTCGTGACATCATTCATCGCACTTTCGAGCCCGCTCGAGCGCAGCTTCAGCAGATCGAGTCGCAGGTTCTGGAGTGCCAGCGTGGCGCTCTCGAGCTGTGTCACGAGCGTGGATCGGCGCTCACTCAACTCGGTGATTGACCCACGCTGCCGCTCCAGCAACGCCAGACGACGCTCCTGCTCCGCATTCGGCGAACC
>JBBQHJ010000121.1:0-12250 GCA_038323865.1 Gemmatimonadales bacterium | reverse complement strand
GTCGCCGACTTTTCTCGGGCGAGATGTGTTCGCGCCAGGGGCCGCGCGGCTCGCGCTTGGAACTGCGCTCGATGACATCGGCACGCCATTCCATACTCCGATCATTCTTCGAACACCGGAAGCAACGCGCGACGCACAAGGTGATGTCCACGGCGAAGTCATCGGCATCGATCGGTTCGGCAATATCCTTACGAATCTCGTCAGCCGGCGCGCTCTCAGTATTCACGTGCTCGGCGTCACCGTGCCGGTGGGACACACCTATACAGACGTACTGCCGAGTTCCCTCGTCGCGTTGGTTGGCTCGTCGGGATTCATCGAAGTCGCTGCACGGGATGCGAGCGCCGCAGAGGTGCTTCCAGTGAAGCGCGGCGACAGCGTCGTGATGCGCATTGCGCCTTAGCGCGACGGCTCGATTCGCTCCATCGATGCCGTTCCCGGACCTGCGTCGGAAACGATTCGGCCCAGATAAATGGCGCCGCGCAGTGGATTGAGCGCGCCAGTGCCGTGATGCAGCTCGGATGCGAGCTCACCGCCCGCTAGCAGTACGACCATCGTGTAATACATCCACGACAACAGCAGGATGACGCCGCCAATGGTGCCGTACGCCTTGTTGTACGCGCCGAAGTGCGAGACGTACGCGCTAAAGAGCAGCGTCGCCACGAGCCAGAGCAGGGTTGTAACCAGCGACGCGATGATGACATGTCCCCACCGCTGCCGAACATTCGGCAGCAACTTGAACAGCATCACGCAGAGCCCCGCAATGATTGCGAGCGCGGCGATGCCTTGAAAGATGCTCTGGCCGATGAGAAGCACGGCGGTTGCGGCGAAAACCGAGACGCCGGAGATGACGAGACATGCAAGCCGAAGCAGCTGCTGCTTCCACCACGGACGCGTTTCCGTGACATCGTAGGCGACGTTCAGCGCCTCCATCAGCGAACCAAAGATGCCTGAGCCAGACCATCCCGCGAGCAACACGCCCACGGACATCATGCCCGCTCCGTTCGACGACGTCACGATTTCCACGAATACACGCCGCAACAGCGACAGCGCATCCGGGGGCAGCGAGCGCGAGAGGTGGCCGAGTAGCGATTCGAACAGTTCGCGCCCGTCGCCAACCAGCCCCAGCATCGGCGTGAGGAAGAGCAGCAGCGGAAAGAGCGAGAAGAAGAAATAGTACGCGGTGCTAGCGGCGATCGTGAGAATGTGATCCTCACGCATCTCTCGCAGCGTCTTCTTTAGCAGCGGGGCGACGCTGAATCCCTTGATGATCATTGCAAAAACGGCTCGGCGACGAAGTCACCGAGCCGTAGCGCAAGGGGCACGCCGCGGTCAGCGCACTGCCGGCTTCACCTGGATTTGACCGAACATGGTCTCGGCCTTGATGCGAAGCTTGTACGGAGCGGTGTCGAAGTTGGCGGAATACCAGCCGTCGCTACGCTTCTCCAAACCGGTCTGCTCGAAGCCGGCGATCATGCGCTGGACCTCGACGTGCACGCCTACATCGGACGGCACGCGAAGCACCAGCCCGCCAAGGATGAGCCGAGTGGTGACGTTCAGGTCGTGCGCCCACGTGCCACTGAAGTCGAGATCGACGCTGCCCACGCCGCCACGCACGCGAATCTGATCCGCATTCGCATTGGCGAGGTGCAGCGCGGTGAAGTCCGCCGCGCCGACATTCAACTCCATCTCGCGCATGCGAATGCGGTTCGGCTTCGAAAAGAGCAGGGTGGCTTCTGTCGCACCGAACTCGAGGCGCAGCGACTGAAGTGCCAGGCCACCGAAATCGAGTTGTGACTGCGTGCCACCGAACTCGAGGTCGACGTCGAGTGGAACGGTCATTGGCAGTGCGAGCCGAAGCTCGCCAGCCTCGCGGTCCGACGCGCTCACGCGATCACTATGTGCCGTTGACTCCACTCCGAGCGACGTCACGCGCTGCTCAGCATCATGATGATGAAGTGGCACCGCGCGCTTCTCGTCGTAGCGCAGGTGCATGGAATAGAGAACGGGATCGCTCGTGCCGCGAATGTCTACGCGACCCGCGCGATACTGCACCCGAATGCGTTGCGGCAGCGTGTCTCGCAACTGGCGCGAGATGTCGACGGTGCGCCAACTGGCATCCTGCGCGCGCGCCCCGAACGGCAGCAGCGCAGCGCCGGCAAGCATCACGAGTTTACGAATCATCGAGACTCCCGCCCGCCCGCCGCCGTCCGGCGCGCGGCAACAACGCCAGTGACCGGCGTGGGGGTCTGCCAGGCCGCGAGTTCAACCGGGCGCGTTCCTGAAGCAAGTTTGCGATGCGTACCTGCGCGCGAGAGGAGCGTTGCGCCGAGTCCGAGCGTCATTGCCACCCACGTCGCGGCGAGCGCTGCGGCGCGAACGACCATCGATGTTAGCGGCGACCAGACGAGCACTGCCTCGAGCATCCACAGGGCAAAGAACAGGGCAACGCCAACGGCGAGCATGATCAGCGAACGCATGCGAGGCGTGGCATTGGCTCCAGAATAGAGCGCACCGCCAACGAGTCGCGCCGTGGCAAGGAAGCCGAGCGTCACGAGCCCTGCGACCGCAATGCCGTACGCGACCACCGCAAATGGCACGAGCAGAATGCCGATGATGCTGAGCACAAGCGCGATGACGAGCACGACCAGGACTGGCAGCGCGAGCAACTGGCCGAGCAATCCATACCAGAACGCGGCGGCGAAGCGCGTCTCGATGGTGGTGACGACCTCATCGAGATTCGGACCCGCAAACAATACGACGCCGAGCGCGACAATCAGGAGAATGCAGAAGCTTCCGGCAACGAAGCGCACGGCGTCGGCCGTGCGTTGCGCCGGAGAGCGGGTGTCTGCTACGGCGACTGGCGCGCCGAATACCGTGGGCAGCGAATTCATGGTGCGAATCTCACCGCCCACTGATCCGCTGTCCGCGATGACTCGTCCGCCGACACTGAGTGCGTCGCCAGTGATCGAGCCGCCGGGATGGAGAATGACGTCGCTCGTGAGCGAGATCACCGAGCCGACGACCTTACCGAAAACATCAATCGGTCCACGCGCGACGATGGTGCCGTTCGCCGTGGTCCCCGCGGCGACGCGCCGCGGTCCCTGCGTGACACTGTCAGTGGGTGGAAGGCCCGCGATCTGCTCGCCCTTGCTGAGGCGCTCGAGATCGCGCTTGAGGTCAGCGCCGGTGGTTTGCGCGATGAGCGCGCACGGCCAGATCACACACAGCGCAACCGTCCTGATGAAGCCCCGGGCGCGCATCCTACCGGCGGCCGGCAATGGCAAGTCGCCGAATACCGGCGACGGTTCCGAAGGCGGCAACTGCGAAGCCACCAATCAGCAGCGAAATCCCCAATGCACCCGTGGCTTGGACCGCGGCGAACGCTTGTTCGCCCAGCAGCGTGACGACGACGTCTTGTGCGGCGCCAACAACCACGCCGCGGAGTCGATCGCCGAGGAGGCTCGAGATGAATACTGCCGCCTCGCCTTGCGCTGCCAGCCAGAGTACACCGAGCGTCAACATGCTCGCCGCAGATGCGAAAACCGCCATCGCGGCGGCGCGTGCTGCGCCCGCCTGTGGGATCCACTGTGACACCGAGTCCCGGGCGGCCACATGTGCCGGTACAAATACCGGTACCCTCGCCATGACCCGGTCGGCCAACCGGCTATCAGGGGCGAAGTGTGGGAGCGACTCCAGGGCATCCACGATTACGCGCTCAGCTTCGAAGCGTACTCGGCAATCCGAGCATTCATCGAGGTGTGCACGAAGATCGGCAACGCCGAATCCGGCTTCGCCGTCGACCAGAAGGTCGATCTCGTTGGGTAGTAGGTGACGATGGTTCACATTGCCTCTGAGCGAATATACGGAGGTTCGTGTATCAGAGTTTCAACAGCAGCTGACCGCTTTTCGCTTCCCGCTGACCGGCGAACGAAGCCGAGGCGATATATCGCCGGACCTCGGGGCGGAGCGAGCGGGTCGCGGACCGCGGACCGCGGACAGCGGAAAGCGTTGTCATTCTCTCGTGCTCTCCAGCGCCTTCCGCAACTCATGGCGGGCGCGATGGATGTACGTCTTCACAGTGCCAAGCGGGAGATCCAGGGTGCTGGCGATCTCCTCGTATGAACGCCCCTCCACATGACGGAGCATGATGCAGGACCGGTATTCAGGACGGAGGCTCGCGATGGCCTGTTCGATGGCGGAACCGAGTTCCTTGGCCTCCATCTCGTCGAGCGCATTTTCGGTGGTATCGGCGATCTCGAAGCGGGATGACTCGACCGCTTCGGACGTCGTAGCGTGCGGTGACCCGTCGATGCTCACCGTATCCAGCTGACGCCGGCGCAGGTGATCGATGGCCACGTTGTTCGCGATCTTGAACAGCCACGACGAGAACTTGAAGTCCGCGCGGTAGCGATCGAGGTTCGAGAGCACCTTGACGAAGGTGTCCTGCGTGAGGTCCTCGGCCAGCTCGCGATCGCGCACCATGCGGAACACGAGCGAGAAGACCGGACGCTCATATCGCTTGATCAACTCACGATGCGCGGCATCGCGCCCCTCGAGGGCGAGAGTGACGACGTCGGCATCTGGAAGATTGGCGAGGTCGAGTGCGCGGAGCATCTGGGATGGCTGGGACCGCGCCGCTCCTTGGATGAGCGTCGACGCGCGAAGCGAAAAGTATCGGCGCTACCCGGCTCAAGCCAGCCGCCGACGCTTGCCGCTCCTCGGCCGTACGGCGAACTTTCGCGGATGCTTCAGACTGAGGTGGACGAGCGGCGTGCTGAGCGCGCCGCCGAAGGTGGTGAGGACAAGCGGGCGTACGTCCGAACGGTATTCGAGGAGATCGCGCCGCGGTACGACCTGCTGAACCACCTGCTGAGCCTCAACGTCGACAAGATGTGGCGCCGGAAGGCGTTGAAGGCGCTCAACTGGGAGCGTGTACCCGCCGGCTCGTACCTCGACCTGTGTGCGGGAACGCTCGATGTGTGCGCGGAGTTGAGTCGTCGGCCGGGGTTCAATGGATTTGTGCTCGGCGCCGACTTCGCCATCCCGATGTTGCGGGCTGGTGTCGGCAAAGCGTCACCGGATCGTGTAGCGCCGGTTGGAGCTGATGCACAGTTGCTCCCACTGGCCGATGCGTCCGTTGATGGTGCGACGGTGGCGTTTGGAATCCGGAATGTGGCGCAGCTGGATGTCGGTCTGCGGGAGGTGTTTCGTGTGTTGAAGCCCGGTGCCCGATTCGTGATTCTCGAGTTTACGACACCACCGTCGTGGATCGTTCGCACGTTTTATCACTTCTATTTCCATAAGGTGCTGCCGTTTATCGGTGGCGTGATCAGTGGGCACAGGACGGCGTATCAGTATTTGCCGAAGTCGGTGGCAAACTTTCCGTCGCCGGACGATCTGGGTGCGCGAATGAGCGGTGTCGGGTTTAGCGAGGTTCGGTGGTCATCGCTCTCATTCGGCATCGCGGCAATTCATGTAGGAACAAAGACATGAACTACGCACGCAGATGAGCGCAGATGTAGCGCAGATGAACACAGATAAGAGCGGTTTCTTTCTGGTTTCCAAGAAAAACAGGTCACGCCGTATCTGTGTTCATCTGCGTTCAATCAGCGTTCATCTGCGTGCGTAGTTGTTGTCGCAGTCCAATCCAAGAAAAAGAATGGCCCTAGACACTCTAAGAGAATTCATAGAGGCAATCGAACAGAAAGGTGAGCTCGTCCGGATCACGCAGCCGGTCAAAGCTCACCTCGAGCTATGCGAAATCTCCGACCGCGTCATGAAGATGCCGGGCGGCGGACCAGCGCTGCTGTTCGAGAACGTCATCCTCGAAAACGGCGAACGCTCCGCCTTTCCTGTCGGCATGAATCTGTACGGATCCATGTCGCGGATGGCGCTGTCGCTCGGCGTCGAGAACCTCGACGAGCACGGCGATCGCATCACCAAGCTGCTTGACCTCAAGGTGCCGGAAGGCATTCTCGGTAAGCTCTCCATGCTTCCGCGTCTCATGGAGGTCGCGAAGTTTCCGCCGCGCATGACGACGTCACCGCACTGCCAGGAAGTCATTTGGCGCGGCGACGAAGTCAATCTCGACAAGTTGCCGATCATCCACTGCTGGCCTGAAGACGGTGGACCATACATCACATTACCGATGGTGATCACGCGCGATCCAAAGCGCGGCATTCGCAACGTCGGAATGTATCGCATCCAGAAGCTCACCAAGAACACGCTCGCCATGCATTGGCAGCGTCACAAGGTTGGCGCCGCACATTGGCGCGAGATGGCAGAGAAGGGCGAGAAGATGAACGTCGTCATCGCCGTTGGCGCCGATCCCGCATCGCTCTACTCGGCGAGCGCGCCACTTCCACCCACGGTCGACGAATTCATCTTCGCCGGATTTCTCCGTCGCGCGCCCGTCCAGCTCGCGAGAGCAGTCACCTGCGATCTCGAAGTACCCGCTGACGCGGACTTCGTCATTGAAGGGTACATCGATCCAGCGGAAGCACTCGTCATGGAAGGCCCGTTCGGTGATCACACGGGCTTCTATTCACTCGCCGATCTGTATCCCAGGGTGCATGTCACGGCGATCACCATGCGTCGCGATCCCATTTGGCCGGCAACAATCGTTGGACGTCCGCCAATGGAAGACTTCTACCTCGGCCACGCCACGGAACGAATCTTCCTTCCACTGCTCAAGCTGACGGTCCCTGAGATCGTTGACTATCACATGCCGGCCGAGGGGATTTTTCACAACCTCGTGTTCGTGAGCATCAAGAAGGAGTATCCGGGCCAGGCCTACAAGGTGATGAACGCCATGTGGGGGCAGGGGTTGATGTCGCTCGCGAAAGTGCTGGTCATTGTTGATGAGTGGGTGAACGTACGCAATCCGCAGGAAGCGTGGTGGGTCGCACTCAACAACATCGATCCCGAGCGCGACACGCGGTTCACGATGGGCCCGGTGGACGTGCTCGATCACTCGTCACGTGCGTTCACGTATGGCTCGAAGATGGGCATTGATGCGACGAAGAAACTCCCGGAGGAAGGATTCACGCGTGCGTGGCCCCCGGTGATCGAGATGGATGCCGCAACGAAGCAGAAGGTGGATGCGATATGGCCGAAGCTGGGAATCAAGTAACGCGCGAAGGGCAGACCTTCGCTGGTGCCACGAAGCTCTCGACGTACGCGAGCTTCGTGAAGTTGCCGCACACGGTCTTTGCGCTGCCCTTTGCGCTCATCGGCGTTACCATCGCGTCGTACCAGCACAGCGTGACGTGGGCGACACTCGGCTGGACCATTCTCGCGTTCACCTGCGCTCGGTTCGCGGCAATGGGCTTCAATCGCATCGTCGATCGTGAGTACGATGCGGAGAATCCGCGCACCAGGCTGCGTGAGCTCCCGCGCGGGGCGTTGACCGTCCGTGAGGCGTGGATCTCGGTGATCATTGCGTCCGGATTGTTCATTGTTGCTGCGGGCGCACTGGGTCCGTTGTGTCTGGCGCTGTCTCCCGTCGCGTTAGGGTGGGTGTTTTTCTATAGCTATACCAAGCGATTCACCCGCTTTGCGCACCTGGTGCTCGGGCTCAGCATGTCCATCGCGCCGGTGGGCGGATATCTCGCCGTGACCGGTCGTTGGAGCCAGCCGTGGTGGTTGCTGTGCGTACTTGCGACGGCCGTGATGTCGTGGGGCGGTGGATTCGACGTCCTCTACGCGCTTCCCGATGTGGAGTTCGATCGCGCGCACGGACTTCATTCCATTCCGGCGGCTATTGGAGTGCCCAAGGCCATCGTCGTTGCTCGCGGTCTGCACATCTTGACTGTGTGCTGCTTGATGCTCGTCGGCGTCGCGACATTTCCGCACATTGGTCTGTCGTCGATTCCGTTTTTCCTTGGCGTTGGAATCGCCGCGGGCCTGCTCCTGTACGAACACACGCTGGTAAAGGCGGGCGACCTTTCAAAGCTTGATGCGGCGTTCTTCACAATGAATGGCGTGATCAGTCTCACGCTGTTCGCGCTCGCGCTGACGGGACGCATCCTGAGCGCTACGATGCACGATCCGCGCTGGCTGGTTCTGTGACCACACTTCCAGTCGTCATGGCGATTACGGGTGCGTCGGGCGCACCGTACGCGGTCAGACTGCTCGAGCAGCTTCTGGTCGCTGAACAGCCGGTGCAGCTGATCGTGTCGGGACATGGACTACGACTGCTCGCGACGGAGACCGAGATCGGAACCATCGAAGACCTCCGTGCTGCGGTCGACATGGAGCGGTGGGAGAACTTCGTCACGCTCTACGACGACAACGATCGCGGCGCAGCTCCCGCATCCGGCTCAGCGCGGAATCGTGGAATGGTCGTGTGTCCGTGCTCGATGGGCACTGTGAGCGCCATCAGTCAGGGCACGTCGCGCTCGTTGGTGGAACGTGCAGCGGATGTCGCCCTCAAGGAGCGACGCAAGCTGATTCTTGTTCCGCGCGAGACGCCGTACAGCGTCGTGCATCTCGAGAACATGCTGCGCGTCACGCGCGCGGGCGCAATCATATTGCCGGCGAGTCCTGGCTTCTATCACCGCCCGACGCAGATCTCGGAACTCGTGGACTTTGTGGTGGCGCGAATTCTCGATCACCTCGAGGTTGAGCACGTGTTAGGGCATCGATGGGGTGCCACCGGCGGAGAGGCTTAGATGCAGATTCCTCGACTGCGCTCGGAATGACACTGATCGGAGTGATATCGGACACGCACGGCTTGGTTCGTCCGATGGTGCATCAGGCGCTCGCGGGCGTGGAGCTCATTCTCCACGCGGGTGATGTCGGAGGAGACGAGATCCTCGATGAACTCTCGCTAATTGCGCCAGTTCATGCGGTTTACGGCAACACCGATGCGCCCGGTGATCCGAGGCTCAGCGGCTCGATCGAGCGTGAAATCGGCGGGCTAAGAGTTCACGTGTCGCATGGACACGAGGTGGGCTCACCGACCCCGGCGAAGTTGCTGGAAGCGTATAACGCCGACGTGATCGTCTACGGGCATACGCACAAGCAGCTCGTTACCCACGCTGATGGCCGGCTTGTGATAAACCCAGGCGCCGCTGGTGCGCGGAGATTCAACCTGGTGCCAAGTGTGGCCCGCCTCACAATTGAGGGCGGTAAGGTGGCTGTGGAGCTGGTAGCGCTGGAGTGAACTGCACAAGTGCAGATTCCTCGACTGCGCTCGGAATGACACCCCGCGATTCCTCGACTGCGCTCGGAATGACACCCCGCGATTCCTCGACTGCGCTCGGAATGACACCCCGCGATTCCTCGACTGCGCTCGGAATGACAACTTCAGGTACGGTGTCCCTCGCTGCGCTCAGGACGACAAACTAGACCGCCTTGAAGTGCGACGCCGGATAGAGAAAGTCGTCGCCTGAATCATCGACTATCCGATAAAACGAGCCGTTCGCTTCAATGCCCAGCATTTCGTAGATGCGGCCTAAGGTGAGGTCATGGCATCCCTCCGGCACATCACAGCCCGGATAGGTGAGCCACGGCTTCACGCTCACGCACTGCACCAGCGTCGTTGCCTGCCAGGAGGTCGTCATTGGATACGACGATTTGCAAGAGCCTAGCCACGAACAGGAGCGAGAAACGAGGAGCGAGGAGCAACGGTGATCTATGCCACAAATGCCTTATGCGGCTGAGAACGTTCCAGTTCAACAGGGAAGCGACGGAACCACGATGACAGCAGCAGTAACTCGTCGATCTCGTGCGACGGCACCTGCGATGTGTCACGCTCAACGGGCTCGAACACGGACGTGAGCATCTCCACCAGCTGTACCCGCTCGGCGTCGGTACGGGGAACCGGCGTCTCACCGCGAACACGGCCGCGCCGAATCAGATAAACACGATCGTCGCCTTCGTGGCCCGGCACGGTGTACACGAACGACAGCGTTTCTACGGCGAACCGAAACCGAATGAACTGTTCACGTAGACCCTCCAGACGATGCAGCTTGTCACGTAACGATCCCGCGCGCTCGAATTCCATGTTCTCGCTCGCGACGAGCATGTCAGTGCGCAGCATCTCCATTGGGCCGTCATCCGATCCATCAAGGAACGCACGCACCATCATCACGCGCCCGGCGTACTCTGATGTAGTGCACCCACCGATGCATGGGCCGAGGCACTTCCTGATCTCGTGGCGAATGCAGCCGGGCGTGCGTGGAAAGATGGTGAACAGCTCGCGCTGATCGGCGAAGTGCATCGGCTGGTCGATACGGCAGTCTCGCAATCCCAGCGCATCGTTCAACTCACGCACTGCATCGCCAACACGTTCGGCGCCGAAGAACGGTCCGTAGTAGACCTGTGCATCGTCCGCGCCTGCTCCTCGCACAACCAGCAGCTTGGCGGCCGGTCCCTTGGTGAGCTTGATGAATGCGAAGTGACGTGCGTCTTTCTTCATGGCTACGTTAAGCCGCGGCCGATACAACTTGATGAGCCTCAACTCCTCGAGAAGCGCCGCAAATTCGCTGGGTGTGTAATCCCACTCGATGCGATCCGCCTCGCGCACAATGCGCGCGCCCTTGTCCTCGGGAAAGCTGCCGCGGAAATAGCTGAGCAAGCGCGTCTTGAGACGCTTCGACTTGCCGACGTACACGATCTCGCCGTCGGCAGCCATCATTCGATAGACGCCTGGTCTATCCTTGGCGCTCGAGCGAACGTACGTGCGCAACTCGGCGAGCTGCGCGTCGGACGTGGGCGGGCGAAGAACGTCTAACTTTGACAGCTTGCGCATAACACCGTCGTGCGTCCGTCAATCGCATGCGTCTCGATGAGTCGTGCTCCGCAACGCAGGCAGGACTGGCTACCGCGTCCATAGACCGCGAGCGAGCGAGCGAAGCTGCCCTTGCCACCCGAGGCATCGACATAGTCGCGGAACGACGTGCCTCGTGCTGTAATCGACTCCGTGAGCACCGATACGATGCCCTGATGAAGCGCGGCCGAGGCGTCGGGCGCGACGGAGTTGGCGGCGCGTGACGGATCGATCCCCGCGCGCCAGCAGGCCTCGTTCGCGTAGATGTTGCCGATTCCGACGACCAGACGCTGGTCCATGAGCACCTTCTTCACAGCCTGTCTCGACCCCCGAAGAATTCCCGATAGATGAGCTACGGTGAACGTTCGGTCAAGAGGCTCTATGCCGAGTGCGCCTGAATAGGCCTCGAACCGGTCGGGCGACATCAGGGACAGGGTCCCGAGCCGGCGAATGTCGCGGTAGTGAAGGTCGCGGCCGTCATCGAGCGTGAAGTGCAGGGTCGAGTAGGGCGCCTCCGAAGGCGGCAGCGGCCCGCGGCTGATCAGCAGGGCACCGGTGAACCGTGGCTGAACCACGATGCGATCTCCGGAGTCGAGGTCGAGTACGACCAGCTTCGCACGACGCCAGCAATGCGTGATCTGGCGTCCGGCAAGACGACGAGCGAGAGCAGGAGCAGTGACTTCGCGCAGAACGTCGCGTTTCCGAACGATCACGTTTGTGATCACCCTGCCGCGGACCTCACGATCGAGGTCGCGCGCAATCGTCTCAGTTTCCGGAAGCTCGGGCAATTTCCCGCCAGCCGATGTCGGTGCGACGCTGCTTGCCGGCAAAGCTGATTGCGTCGGCGACGGAGCTGCTATGCTGCTGCGCCTCTCGGATGTTCTCACCGACCGCGCTCACGGCGAGCACGCGTCCACCGGAAGTCACGAGTGCATCACCCTTCAGCGATGTTCCCGCGTGAAAGACAATCGCGCCGTTCGTGTTTGACGGAATCGTAATCGTGTCGCCGGTGCGCGGCGTGTCCGGATAGTTCTCAGCGGCCAGAACGGTTGTCACGCAGGCGCCTGACGCGGTCGCCGTCGCAGCGGGCATTGGTTCGCCGCGCGCGATCGCGAGCATGAGCGTGAGCAGGCTTGGTGAGAGATCGAGGACAGGCATCAACGCCTGTGTTTCCGGATCGCCGAAGCGGCAATTGAATTCAACGACCTTCAGTCCGTCCTTCGTGAGCATCAGGCCGGCGTAGAGCAATCCGGTAAACGGGTGACCTTTGTCGCGCAGCGCGTGGAGCGTGTGCTCGACGATTGCATGTGTCTCGCGGAGCGATGCATTCAGCGTGACCGGTACGTATGCGCCCATGCCCCCGGTGTTAGGGCCGGCGTCGTCGTCGAGCAGTCGTGTGTGGTCCTGGAGTCCCGGAAGCAGCACGAAGCGTGTGCCATCGGTGATTGCGAAGACGGAGACCTCCTCGCCTTCCAT
>JBBQHJ010000120.1:0-12320 GCA_038323865.1 Gemmatimonadales bacterium | reverse complement strand
GACTACCTCGACCGGCTCCCTTGAAGAGGACGATCGGCATTCCGCAGGCCGTCCGCCCATTTTCAGGGAGCGCCCGATATGCTCATTTCTGTATTGCTCGCCGCTCATGCGCGGTGCCGCGCGCGCAGAGCGCTCGCGTTTGTGCTGCTGCTTGCTGCTCCGACGGTGAGCGGGGCTGCGCAGAGCCCCTCCGCCTTCGTCGTTCGCAGGCTTGGTCGTGCTGACGGCAAGACCCTGCTTCTCATTCCCGGCCTGTTCTCCTCCGGCGCGGTCTGGGACGGCATGGCGAAACATCTCGACGGCCGCTACGACCTTCGTATTTTCACGCTCGCCGGTTTTGCAGGCGTTCCGCCCATGGCGCAAGAGCGTTTCTTCGATGTCGAGCGTGACGCGATCATCCAATACATCAGGACGGAACATCTCGACCGCCCCATTCTGGTCGGCCACAGCATTGGCGGTGCGCTGGCGCTCGCGGTCGCGGCGGCGGCGCCGGATCTCGTTGGACCCATCGTAGTGGTGGACGCCGTTCCCTTTCTTCCGGCCTTGAACAATCCCGCCTCGACCGCCGACGCCAACCGCGCCACAGCCGACATGATGCGCGCCGCCTACGCCGCTTCCACACCAGAGCAGATGGCCGCGCGGAGTGGACCGGCGTTCCGCGGTCTCATGCGCGACACGACACATCTCGCCGAGGCGATCGGGTGGAGCGCGCGGTCGGATCCGGCGACGGTGGGGCGCGCCGTGGCGGATATGATGATCACCGACCTCCGCCCGTCCCTGCCGGCAATCCGTAGCTTCGTATTGGTCGTCGCCGCCGGCGGCGATGCGGCGACGAACGTGTCCGTCGACGCCACACGCGCCGCATACGAAGCGCAAGTGAGCGGAATCCCGAAGCATCGCGTCATCGTGGCGGCTGGGGCGCGACATTTCATCATGTACGACGCGCCGGCATTCCTGTTCGGCAGCATCGATTCGTTTCTCGAGGACATCTCCCGATGATGGCACCCGCGTCGATATCGCAGGTGCTCGATGCCGACGTCAGCGCCGCGGCGGCTGGGGACCGCGACGCGTTCGCTCGGCTGGTCGCGGCCACGAGCGGCGTGGTGTGTGCGATTGGGCTCGCGATCTTGCGCGACGTTGCGGAGAGCCAGGACGTAGCGCAGGATGTGTTCGTCTCCGCGTGGCGCGACATGCGCACGCTGCGTAACCCGTCGAGCTTCTTGCCGTGGATCCGACAGCTCGCACGGAACCGCGCGCACCACGTGCTGCGCACGACGCGACGCCGGGAGCGCCGGATCACGCTTGCGGAGAGCAGCAGTGGCGCCGCGACGGATCACATCGAACGCCGAACTGACGAAGTGCTCTCGGCCGCGACCGATCCGGTGCCGTCGGCGCTGGAGCGCATTGTCGCGGAAGAAGAGAGCGCGGCGCTGCGCACCGTACTCTCCGAGCTGCCGCACGCCGCACGCGAGGTGGTCATTCTCTATTACCGCGAGGGAGGATCCGTACAGCAAGTCGCGGCGTTGCTCGGGCTGAGCGATGCCGCAGTGAAGCAGCGTCTCGCCCGGGCGCGCACACGGGTACGGGACGCCCTCCTTGCCAAGGGAGGTGATGAGCTACGCGCATCCACGCCAGGAGCGGCAGTCGTTTCGGCAATCATCGCGGCAGTCGGGCTTACCGTCGCGCCGGCACCGGCGGCGGCGGCCGGCATCGGCACGGCTGCATCGCTGCTCCCGCGCGCTGTCATGCACAAGGCGCGCGGCGCGGGCGCCGCGGTGTTTGGCGCTGCGGGCACGGCAGCGCTGGCAGGGATGTTCGGCGGACTCACGGGCGTGTTCGCCGGACGCCGGCGCATGCTTGCGCTCGCACGCGATGAAGAGGAGCGTCGAGGCATCCGTCGGCACTCCACCGTGATGATGATTGCAGTCACACAGTTCGCGGTTGCTATTCTCTTCTGGCCGCGCAATGACATCGTTGTCACCGCGTCGTTCGTGCTGCTCGCGACGGCCATCATCTTTGGCCAGCTTGTCTGGCTGCCGCGCATCACGGCGTCGCGGCACGCCGCCGAGGCGCGCGAGGGAGGGATCAGCGCGTTCGACCAGGCGCGTTGGCGACATCGAACGATGGCTCGTCTTGCCTTTGCACTCGCCATCGCGGGTGCGCCCATCGTGGCGGCTTGGTTTCTCCGCTGGTAGCGCCCCTGGTGTTCGCACACTCGCTGGTGCACTGCAGAAGCGGCTCGGATGTTAAGCCCGTTCAAGGCGCCAGCGATGGAACGGGTTACCATTTTGGCATGACACCGGATCAACGAAGTACGGAGCCTGCGGCGAAGGCGATCCCGCGATGGCGGAAATGGACCTCGATTGCATGCCTGTCTCTCGCAACTCCATTGCTCCTGCTCGGAGCTGCGATGCTGCTGGTCACGCTCGATTACCCGCACTTCGTCTTCACCTTCATTCTTGGTGATCCGCATTTGCTGGCGACAGTTCTCCTGTGCGCCGCCGCCGGGCTGTCAGCGGTCGCGTGGAAACTCGTTGCGTCTCCGTTCCCATTCGTGAAGCTGCAACGCATATCGATTGCATTCGTAGTTGTGGCGTTGATGGCGTTGGTTGTTGGCACAGTGCGCGATCGACTCCGCTACAGCACGGAGCGCGTTTCATATGCTTCGGACGACGGCACGGGTTCCGTCACGCTCGTTGCGACGGTGTACAGGCCGCGCGGCGCAGGGCCGTTTCCGGTCGTGTCGATCGTCCAGGGCTCGGAAAAAACACCGCGCGATCGCTACCACGCCTATGCCGAACGGTTCGTTCAGCAGGGGTACCTCGTGCTGCTTGCCGATCGACGCGGAGTGGGCGAGTCCGGCGGTGTGTTCACCAAGCAGGTCAGCGCCGGGATGCTGAACATTCTGGCAATCGATATCGCGTCGGGCATTCGCTACGCGGCGACGCGCCACGATGTGGATACGACGCGCATCGGCGTGTTCGGCGTGAGCCAGGCAGGCTGGGTGACCCCACTCGTCGCTCCGCGTGCGCCGCGACTCGCGTTCGCCGTAATTATGTCTGGGCCCGCCGTCTCGACGAATGAGGAGGAGGTATTCAGCCGCCTTTCGGGAGAAGAGGGAGATCATTTCGCATGGAAGCCGCCGCCCATTCCATTCGATTCCATCAACGCGGTAGTCGCAGCAACGCCCGCGGGAGGATACGTCCCCGATGCGTCCCTCTCCGCGATGCGCGTTCCCACACTCTGGGTGTACGGTGAGTGGGATAATTCCATTCCCGTGAAGAAAAGCGTTCAGGCGCTCGAGGTGCTTGCACGGGCCGGTAATCCGTTCACGGTGCGCGTGTTCCCAAGTGGACAACACGGGCTGTTCGTGATGCGCGGACCACTCAAGCGATGGCTTCCATACTATGCGCCCGACTTGTGGCCGGTCGTCTTCAGCTGGTTGCAAGAGCGTCGGTAGACCGACGGAGCGGGCCGCCTCATCGGTAGTCATCCGCTCCGCGCGCGGACCAGTTGCACCAGTCGGTTGTCGCGGAGGCATTACGCATGGCGTCGCTCTCCACGGCAATCATGGGTAGCCTCTTTTGCAGCAGGTTGTGCAGAAGCCAGCCGTCACGACTGACGCCCGCGACGTACTCGCCGTCGTGCAGCAGTCGTATCTCTTGCAAGTCAATGCGTTGCGCTCGTGCAAGCGTGTCCGCAATAAGAGAGTCCGCCGTGCGCGCCATCGCGACTTCGCAGGCATCTGACGACTTCGCTCGCGGGAGCACGATCCCCGCAATTGCCACGGACACCGCGTCGCCGTAGAGAGGGTTGCTGGCCGGTAACCGGAACGTCGCAAGCCCGTCGGCGGTGAGTCCGACGTACCGCACGTTGATGACATCGAGGATGTATGGGTTCACCTCGCGGAGCGCTGCAATGGCGGCCATCCGCATCGGCGCTGTCGTGGGGAGCGAAAGCACAAAGATCGTCACCGCAAAGCGAACGTCAAACGCTTGCACGCAACGCAGGGTAAGCCAGGCCACAGCGGCTGCGAGGAGACACGCGCCAACGCCCAACGCGGCATCGCGCAGTTCGCCAGTAACGAAAAACCCAATAGCGCCCGCAATCGCAGCCACGCCGACAGTCGCGAGAACCAACAGCAAATCAGGACAAGCAGCCCCCGGACGAGGAAAGCGAATTTCAGGATCGACGTCACGTACAACGGATCGACACGCGGCCACGCGAACGCTTCGGTCGCTCACGCTGCACCGTCATCACGCCAGGAAGTGGCTATTCGGTTGGAGAAGGAGCATCATGGGACGGCAATGCGCTTCAGCTTCTCCGCGATCGGCTTCTCGAGGGCATCGTGTTGCTGCTCCGCGAGCGAAAGAGCCGCGCGGTATTGCGCACGCGCGGCGGCAGTATCACGCGATGCCAGGAGCGCATCGCCGAGATTGTCGTGCGCGATTGGCGATTGCGGACGCAGCTCCACGAGTCGCCGAAAAATGACAGTGGCCGCTCCGGGTTGGCGATAGCCGGAGAGAGTGTTCTGTCCGATTTGCCTGACGAATAGTTCGGGCAGCGTGGTATCGACTCCGATTGTGCGCGCACCGTTGCTGTATCGCACTTCGACTTGACGAAGGGCATTGATGATGCTCGCCGAATCTGCGCTCGGCGGCAGGAGGGCCAACGGCCCCGTCGCCAATGAAAGCGGCTCGAAGATGAATCGCAGTCCTTCCGTAAGACTCCCGAGTGGTGTCTCGGTGTGGCCATCGGCCGGATGCCGGCGGTGCTCGTGGGTCAACGTAGACGAACGTAGCGCGTCGAGCTGCGCCGCAAACGTGCGCGTTGGCCCATCGATAGCCGGCTCGAATCCGCCACTCGTCAGGAAGAGCCGGAATGGTGTCTTTGCGCGCGCAATCGCGGTGGCATACGGTGCGATCAGCGTCGAGTCGCTCCACCAGAGTGACGGGCTCATGGCAATGCCCGCGGAGAAAGCACCAGGTCTGTTAGCGACCGTGTGAAGCACGAACAGCCCGCCGAGTGAGTGGCCTGCGAGCACGGTGTAGGGTGTGGTGCGGTAGCGCGCGCGCACGGCAGGAAGCACTTCGTCGATGAGAAAGTCAGCGAACCGATCGGCGCCCCCCGAGCCGCGCGGGCCAGGCCCAAATATGCTGTCGGTGGTTTGCGGCGTGAGATCGAAGGTGCGGGTGGATCCGTTCGGGATGCCGACGAGAATCATCGGCCGAATCGTGCGCCGGCTTCCGAGAAACCGAAGGTTTGCGACGGCCGCGTCGAACTGCGGACGATCATCGGCGTCGAGCAGAACGAGAACGGGGAAGCGCGTCGTACTGTCGTAACTCCCCGGCGTGACGATGAAGATCTTCCGATCGCCACCAAGCTTGGCCGACGGGACCGTCATCTCCGTCCAGGAAACCGGAAGCGATCCCTGCGCGGTGAGACGCGGGGCGAACGCGCTGCACGACAGAATCAGCAGCGCCGAAGTTGCACGGCGGATGGGTTTCATGTCGAAATATCCAGCACGGAACGCGAAACCGTGATTCGTGAATGTCAGAAATCGATGACACCTGAGACGCTGCGTCGTATTGGTGGGTCTCAAGCCACGGGAATGGCCACCTCGCGAGTCAAACGTGCGTCTGAATTCGAGAGTCCTCGTATGCAGCGGACTGTTCATCGCGTGGCACCGTTGACGTCTTCACCCCGATCGAATCTTGCGCGATACGGAAATGCGCGGTACTGTCTACGTAAGTTCTCGTACGTTGAACCTCGTACAAGTCTGCCAATGCCGAAACGCCCGTCGCCCAATCCCACCGATGCGGAAATGGAAATCCTCGTTCTCCTGTGGCGCGATGGGCCGAGTACGGCCGGAGAGGTGCAGGAAGAGCTGGCCACCCGTCGAACCACGGGCTACACCACTGCGCTCAAGCTCCTCCAACTCATGCACGCCAAGGGCCTGGTTCGGCGCGACGAGTCGGAGCGTGCGCACCGGTATGAGGCGGTCGTTCGCGAAGCAGACGTCCAGTCGCAGGTCGTATCATCGCTTGCCTCGCAGTTGTTCTCCGGATCGATCGCACAACTCGTGATGCGTGCTATCTCATCCGCACCGACTACCGCCGCCGAGCGAGCGGAAATCCGCAAACTTCTCGACGCGCGGCCAAAGCGCTCACGCGGAAAATGAACATCCTGGAGTTCGATGTGCTGCGCGCAGTAGGGTGGGGACTCCTGCACTTCCTTTGGCAGGGCACGGTGCTCGTGCTCGTGAGCATGGTCCTCCTTGGTTCGCTCGTGAGAGCGCCGGCGTCATGGCGTTACGTGGTTGCCTTCGGGATACTGGCGCTCGCGCCACTGCTCCTGCTGGGAACGATCATCAGCCAACTTCCGGTCGCACCCGTCGCGGCGACGATCACCGCGGCAACACCCGGTGTAGTTGAACCATTTCTCCCGATCGGCAGCGCGGATATCTCGCTTCCGTCGGTCGCGTCGCGTTTCATGCTGGGCGCCGGCCAACTCCCGGCAATCCTCGCGCTGTGCTGGCTGGTCGTTGTCGGCTTTCTGTGGACGCGGTTGGCCCTCATGTGGCGCGGTGCCGCGCGAATGGCTCGCGCCCTGTCATCACACCTCTCGTCCGGAGCGAGCATTCCGTTCGCTGAACGAGCGCTCGCCCGCGCACGGACTCGGATGCGCGTCACGCGTCTCGTGCGTTTGACGTGCGTCGAGACCGGCAACACCCCCGCCGTGCTCGGATGGATGCGCGCGACCATTCTGCTCCCGGTGAGTGTCGCGTCTTCACTCACGATAGAACAAGTGGAAATGCTGCTGGCGCACGAGTTGGCGCACGTCCGCAGGCACGACTACTCACTGAACATTCTCCAGTGCTGGGTGGAGACGCTTCTATTCTTTCATCCGGGGATCTGGTGGCTCTCGCGGCGAGTTCGTGCCGAGCGCGAACTCGCGTGCGACGAGGCGGTGGTGCTGGCGTACGGCCAGCCGGAAGAGTACGGCGAAGCGCTCGCATCACTCGCCCTTCTCGATGCGACTCCGCCTGCGCACGCGATGGCAGCAACATCATCGCCGCTCGTGTTTCGTATTCGTCGCCTGATGGATGGCAAGGTGAACCACGAACTGCTCGCGGCGCGCTGGCTGGTTGCACTCGCTGCGCCGGCCGCGCTCATCGCAACGGTGGCCGGCGGCCAACTCGCAGCGGCGCAATCGTCGTTGCGCGGAATGCTCGACGCCAGAGTTGAGGGAGGAAGCGTGGTCGAGCGCCATGAGCATGCCAATCGTCACTGGGCACGCACAGCGTCCATCCACTCGCGCTCGGCGAGCGGCGAACCCGTCATCGACCTGCGCCTCGGACGATCCAGCAACGGGCTGCGTTTTGTCGCTCTTCTCTCACCACGCGTGGGTGCGGACACGGCCATCGTATCGCTGCGGGTCGAGGAGTACGGTCGCCTCGGTCGTCGCACGCGTGAGCTCCTTCTGGGCCGTAACCCATCGATGCCGCAGGGTGACGCTGATTCCCTCGTGCGAATATTTCTTCGCGAGTCGGGCGTGAACGGCCACTCACGCGCCGTCACGATCACGCGTGCCTTGGGCGCGCGCGGTGTGCTGCAAGAGTCCGATGCCATCGGAGATCCAGTGGTCGCGCTGACGTATCTCGAGGCAGGAATGACCGCCGGCGTTTCTGCCGGTGAGCGCGACGCGTTGGTGGTTGCCGCGCTCCGCGTGCACACGAGCCCCGTCGATGTCGCCCGCGTTGTGCGCGCCGCAATGCGCACGGCGGACTCGCAAGCGGAACTCGTTCACCTCGTCGATCGCATTCCGGGCGTGTCCGGAGAAGCCGAACGACTCGCACTCCTGCTCGACGCCATTCGGCTGGCCGAGCGCACGACGCCTGCACTACGGAATGCCGTTGAACGCGTGGCGCTGTCGCTCCCCGGTGAAGACGCGCGCGATGCGGTGCGTCGAGCGCTTGCGCGTCAGTAATATTTTTTTTTCGCAGCGAAGTACGAGATATTACGTACACACTCACGGAGACATCATGAAACGTTCTGTCGCCATCCTCTTCGCCGTCGCGTGCGCGCTCCTGCCACGTGATGCGCTCTCGTCACAAGGCGTGCGCACCACCAACGACGCCCCGCTCCCGCGCGCGGCCATGAACGCCTACTTTGCGCGCCTCGGTCGGTTCGGCGCCTCAGGCGCCGCGCTCGTTATGCGCAACGGACGCGTGGTGTACCGCACCGGATTCGGCTGGGCCGATCGCGCGCGCCGCGTGCCCATGACCACCTCTACCGGTGTCGACATCGCGTCGATGTCGAAGGACATCACGGCAATCGCCATTCTGCAACTCGTGGAACGCGGAAAGCTCAAGCTCTCCGACAGTCTCGTCGTGTATTTCGATTCCATTCCGGCCGACAAGCGCGGCATTACGATCGAACAGCTAGTCACACACCGTTCCGGGTTGCCGAGCTTCTTCGTTGAGGGCAACGACTTCGCGCCGCTGACTCGCGTACAGGCGCGTGACGCGATCTACAAAATTCCCCTCGAATTCAAACCGGGCACAGAATTCGGATACTCCGACGCGGGCTACGTACTACTCGGCATGGTGATCGAGCAACGGACGGGACTGCCGATCGAGGACTTTCTACAACAGTCGCAGTTTTCACCGGCGCAGCTTCACAATACGCACTCATATGGAACCACCGCGCTGCGCTCGTCGACCAGCGTTGCGCACGGCTATGTCGACAGCAAGGATGCGGGGAGCGCTGCTGCATATGTCTCGAACGCCGACTACTGGGTCATCAAGGGAGCCGGAGGCATCGTCTCGACTGTCGAGGACATCGCTGCGTGGGAACGCGGTCTTCGTACGGGTGCACTCCTCTCGCCAGGTACGTTGGTCAGACTCCTGGGTCCGGGAGGACGCGACACGACGGCAGGTCTCGCTGGGCCGCCAGAGCGATTGCCGAGCGGCAAGCGCGCGTGGATACGCACGGGCGCGCAGGATTTTGGGTTTTCCGCAGGAGTCATCCGCTATGCCGATGACAATACCATCGTGGTGCTCGCGCTGAACCGACAACCGGAGGCGATGGACATTTCGTACCTGCGCACGCGCCTGCTGATGAACCTCGACGCGTTCGTGTCGGGTAGCAGTCCCGCACTTCCACCCGAGACAGGAAGCGCCGCAACGGCGGGCCCACGTGCCGGGGCCTATGCGCTGCGGGACGGGAGCACACTTCTCGTCGAACGCGACGCCGAGTCACTCGTCGTAACTCCCGACGGCCCGCTCGCAGTTGAGCTTCTTTCCTGGGGCGCTGATACCACGGACCGCCGCCACCGGCTCGCACTCGCGGAACGAGCCACCTCGGTTCTCCAACAACTCTGCGCCGGGAATGTCGCGCCTCTTCGCGAAACGCTCGCGCGTCCATCAGAGCGACTGGAGGCATACCTCACGAAGACCGCATGCGCAGACCCGACGTCGCGCGTGCACGCCATCGGAACCGTTCCTCATTGGTGGACGCGAGCGCCCACAACGCAGCCCGCGACCCTCATCGCCATTACGACCGGTGAAAAAACCACCCGAATGCGAATAGAATGGGAAGGTGACCGCGTGTCCGCGGTCGGCGGCGGCGGCATAGAAGCTCCGGTCGTACGCTTCCTGAACGCACGAAGATCCGGCCAGTACGTCGGCTATCACCTGGGCATTGGTTCCGCGTCCTCATTTTCATGGAGCGCGGAGAGAAGCAACGAAATCGCCTTTTTCTCGCCCGACGGCGGTCGGATCGTAGCTACGAGAATTCCATGAACAGGCCCTACTCCTTGCGTCCGCGAAGTTGCTGCCGCCCGACGTGCCCGCTGAACCCTGTCACGGCGCCCGTTGCATCTCGCTCGAACACAAACTCCACGCCCGACTCCACGTGTATCGTGAACGTGTAACGCGTGAGTCCCAACAACTCCGCTTCGCCAAGACCGGGGAAGTTTCCAAAGAGGCGTTTCTTGTCCGAGAAGACACGGGCGATCTTTCCTGGTTCCAGCACATAGTTGCCCGACAGTTGTGAAATCAACTCGTCATCCAGCGCGACGTAGGGAACCAGCGCGACAGCCGGCAGCTGGCTGGCGAAGGGCACGGGGCTAAGAGGTATGGTTGTCGTTGTCGATGCGGCGCTACCGGTTTTCGCCTCGAGCACCAGTTCGACGATATGCCACGCGTCGCGGCCGCTGATCTTGCGCCCATGATCGGTATCGCCGCGATGTACGATCACCAGCTCATCCGACGGAATGACCAGTACGAGCTGCCCACCAGTGCCACTCCCGTAATACATCGCGCGCTTGTTCACTTCGGGGTACGCATCGGCCGCCACGACAGGTTCTCGCGTCCACCACAAATACGCGTAGCCACGATCCGGGGCGAGGATGGAGATAGGTCGTGTGCTCTCGCTAACCCACGTGCGGGGCACCACCTGGATTCCCTCCCACACTCCACCCCGGCGGTAGAGTTCACCAAAGCGTGCGAGGTCGCGCGCCGACATTCGAATCGTGTGCGCCGGATGATTCGAATACGTTGGTTCGTAGACGAGAAACCCATCTGATTCGGCATAATCTTCCATGCCGATTGGCTTCGCGATGCGTTGATCGAGTGAGCGGTAGAGCGATGCATCAACGAGTTGTTCGTAGATCACGCCGAGCGCATTGAAGTCCCAGTTGTTGTAAAACCAGAACGTGCCCGGCGCGTGACTTCCGCGAAGCGGACGTTCGGCGTCCTGACTCGCGTCCGCATAGGCGGCCGGGAGATAAACGCCCGACCGCGCGGAGAGAAGATCCCGCACCGTCGCGTGTTGTTCTGTGGGAGTGAGCGGCTGGCGGTCGCTGAAACCGATGTCGCCAAGTGTCCGGTCGAGGTCCACTTCTCCGCGAGCCGCCGCGATGCCGAACAGCGAGCTGACGATGCTCTTCCGTACCGAGTGCAACTCGAGCTTGCGCGACACGTCGCCCCACGCCGCGACCACGTTGCCGCGATGGACGACCATGACCGAGCCGGACTGCACCGAGTCCGCATAGCGCCGTGCGAGCTCGAGCCGGCCAGCATCGAATCCCGCTGCGGAGGGCGAAGCGTACTGGCGCCACGGGGCGCTCCGCACGGTCGCACTTGCATTATTCGTTCGAACGCCAGCTGCGGTAGCTCCGGCGCACGCGCTCACCATTGCGAGAGCCAGAAAAAAGCGATCACACATGTTCTGCGGCATATGCAAATGAGACTGGTCCATTGGGGCGTGCGTGGAGACCAATTTTGCCGCGTGCGCGCGACCTCGCCTTGACTTCGATCAAGCACCGGCGGAATCCGGCTCCTCGTCCCGAAGGCGCGCCCGAATCCGACTCAGCGTTTCCGGAGTTATGGCAAGAAAGGATGCGAGCTGATTGAGCGGAACTCGGTCTAGGAGCGGGGACTTCCGTTGAATCAACAGCCGGTAATGCTCCTCAGCACCGAGCACTCGAAACCGGCGCGACTTGTCGCTCTGCCGAATCCATTGTTCCTCGAGAATCCGGCGGCCGAAACGATCCCAACACGGGTGGCGATCATACAGCACGCGGAGGATATCGCCGTCAAACGCGAGTGTGTTCGTGTGTTCGATTGCCTGCACCGAAAATGCCGCGGCCTCGCCGGTGAGCACCACGTCATATGCCGTGACAAACCGCCCCTCGTAGTCGAATCCGCGGACCAGTTCTCGACCCTCTTCGTTGTAATAGAGGCGAACGAGGCCGGAGACGATATAGTGGATCGAGCTGTCCGCGCGGCCTTCATGGATCAAGTGGTCACGCGGCGCGTATCGACGGTCCCGCACGAATGTGAGAAAGTGTCGCCATTCGTCTTCCGGAATGTCCGCGAAGGTCGTGAACACGCTGCGGAGCACACCACGAGGACCGGCGCTATCCATGACGAACCATGACGAAAACTACGGTGAAAAGATGCAGCGCGGCCGCGCGCAGTGTCAGAAGGATGCTGTCACAGGATACGGACTCGGCGAATCAAAAGTGTCGGACGGGGCGGCGAACATGACTCTTCGCCTGACTCATTTGCGCGTCGCCGCGATCACCCACTCAATAAGGAGCGGCATGTACCGCGCGTCGAAGATCGGTGTCGCACCATCGGGACCCATCACCGTAAAGCCGTGATCGCCGTTGAGGATTCGCTTTTGAACTTGTGCTGCGCCACGAGGGAGATAGCGCTCCAGGGTTTCCTGAGCGATCTGTGGCGGCACGAGCTGATCGTTCGAGGCGTTCACGGCGTAGACCTTCGCATTTACGCGCGCATAGAACCCCTT
>JBBQHJ010000119.1:0-12321 GCA_038323865.1 Gemmatimonadales bacterium | reverse complement strand
CATTCTGAGCGTAGCCCGGTGTCATTCCGAGCGTAGCCCGGTGTCATTCCGAGCGTAGCACCGTGTCATTCCGAGCGTAGCACCGTGTCATTCCGAGCGTAGTCGAGGAATCTGCTTTTTCCGCTGTTACATTTAGAGGCTGCATCCTTCGGGATGCAGCCTCTTCTGCTCATAGACCAAAAAATGGCACCACAGTTCATATACGTCATGAAGGCGCTGCGGAAAGTCGTTCCGCCTTCAAAGATCATTCTCGACGACATCTGGCTCTCCTTCTACCCCGGCGCCAAGATCGGCGTCCTCGGCGCCAATGGCGCGGGTAAGTCGAGCCTGTTGCGCATCATGGCCGGCGTCGATCAGGACTTTCAGGGCGAAGCATGGTCCGCCAAGGGCACCAAGATCGGCTACCTCGCGCAGGAGCCCCAACTCGATGCCACCAAGAACGTGCGCGAGAACGTGGAGCTCGCAGTGTCCGAGCAGCGTAAGCTGCTCGAGCGCTTCAATGAGATCAACGCGGCATTCGCGGAACCCGATGCCGATTTCGACAAGCTGCTCGCGGAACAAGCGCGCGTACAGGAACGCATCGACACGCTCGACCTCTGGAATCTCGACAACAAGATCGACATCGCGATGGAAGCATTGCGTCTTCCGCCCGACGATGCCGACGTCACGAAGTTGAGCGGTGGTGAAAAACGCCGCGTCGCGCTGTGTCGCGTGTTGCTCGAACAGCCTGATATGCTGTTGCTCGACGAACCCACGAATCACCTGGACGCCGAAAGCGTTGATTGGCTCGAGCGTTTCCTCGCGGATTTTCCGGGAACCGTCGTCGCCATTACCCACGATCGCTACTTCCTCGACAACGTGGCGAAGTGGATTCTCGAGCTTGATCGCGGCAAGGGCATTCCGTACGAGGGCATCTACTCGAGCTGTCTCGAGCAGAAGCGCTAGCGTCTCAAGATCGAGGAGAAAACCGAGAGTGCTCGCCAGCGCACACTCGCGCGCGAGCTCGAGTGGGTGCGCATGGCGCCTAAGGCGCGTCAGGCCAAGAGCAAGGCGCGTATCCAGAAGTACGAGGAACTGGAGGCCGAAGACACCGGCGACAAGGTGCTCCAGCACGAGATCACCATTCCGCCACCGCCGCGGCTCTGCCACGACGTCGTCATTGCGAAGGGTGTAAAGAAGTCGTTCGGCGACAAGGTGTTGTTCGACGATCTCTCATTTTCGTTGCCACGCGGTGGCATCGTGGGTGTGATCGGTCCGACCGGCGCCGGCAAGACCACGCTGTTCCGCATGATTGTTGGTGAAGAGAAGCCGGATGGCGGCGACCTCAAGGTCGGTGACACCGTGTCGCTCGCGTATGTCGATCAGGGACGCGTGCTCGATGGCACCAAGACGGCGTATCAGGAAGTGTCAGAGGGTCGCGACGAGATCACGGTGGGTAATCGTGAGATCAATGCACGTGCGTATCTCTCGCAATTCAATTTCCGCGGAACCGATCAACAGAAAAAGGTCGGCGACCTCTCAGGCGGAGAACGCAATCGTCTTCACCTTGCCAAGCTGTTGAAGTCGGGCGGCAATGTTCTTCTGCTCGATGAACCGACAAACGATCTCGATGTCGATACGCTGCGCGGACTCGAAGAAGCCATCGTCGACTTCGCAGGATGCGCGGTGATCATCTCGCATGATCGATGGTTCCTGGATCGCGTCGCGACGCACATCCTCGCGTTCGAGGGGAACTCCGAGACGGTCTGGTTCGAGGGCAACTTCAAGGAATACGACGCTGACCTTCGTCGCCGAAAGGGTGCTGATGCAGACCAGCCGCACCGGGTGAGCTACAAGAAGTTGGTGCGGAGCTAGTCCCGCGCCGCCTGTGTCTGCGCGCCATCGATCTGACTCGGAGTGTCTCGACGACGTGCTTGCCGTCGTGGCCCTGGCAGGCACGGCGGAAGCGCGTGAGGTGATACGGGATATCGAGGATGACATCGCGAACGGAACTCCTCTCACCCGCTTCACTCGTGCGGTGCAGCTCGCGCGCGAGGTCGGCGCAATCACTGACGAGAATGCATTCGGACTCATTGACGTGATGACCGAGTGCGCTTTCCAGGGGATGATTGCTGATGATCCGGTGCTCTCTGCCCTCGAGGCGGAGATCGCCGCCATCAAGCGCGCGAACGGACTAGAGGACGATGAAGACTACTGCATCGACGAAGGGCCGCCCGATTGGCTGGCACTCAATCGTCTTTGGGACAGGCGCATGGACGCCCTGCGCGTGACGCTCTTCCGGCGTGTTGGCGAACCCGGCATGGCTGCCATGATGTTGCTCCGGGTCGACGAGTTCGATGAGCGCGTGGCTCGTGCGCGGAGCGAGTTGTTTGCGCTGCGGGAGGAGGCCGATGATCCGTTCGGCCTTTCAGTCGAAGACTACTAGGACGTGATCGCCGTCATTAGTGTTGCCAATAGTTGCCGATAAATACGCAGTGCAGGTAACGTAGCAGAAAGTCGAGCAATTGACGCTAGGAGCGGTATATTGCGCGCCTCTCGCCCGTAATCGAGGCGGGCATAACCCCCCCCTCGTTCCCTCGTCCCCCAATGACGCGCGGCAGCAGAAAGCATGTTCTCGACTGGACAGCTCGTCCGCGTTTTCTGCCCGAGCTTCTCGAGCTCGCGAAGCCGGTTAACTGCCGCGTAACCTCGGAGTCGATCTGGCAACCAATGGGTGCGGAGTCCCCGCGGCGGAGGCGAGGTGAGAGAAGTTTTGTCGAAACTCACCAGACAGGAGCGTATCGAGGCGGTCGGTGATGATGCCGATCTTCAGGAAGTGTACGACACCGAGCGCCATCTACTCTATGTGGCCTGCACACGCGCCAGGGATCATCTGATGATCAGCAGTGTTGCGCCAGCATCGGAGTTCCTCGATGACATGACACGCCGACCAACATGAAGACATTCGAACTCTGATATGCTTCCCCGCAAACCCGTGCGCTCCTCCCCCGGATAACCGGGCAGCCCTGAACAATGGCTGCCCGGCCACGTCCCGGTCGCCTAGAAGCTTGTGGACACCTTCGTGTAGATGAATCGCCCGTTGAAGCCGAATGGCGAGATTCCGCTGTAGGGGAATATCCCGAAATTCGAGGTCCCACCATTCTCGGTGGCAAGCGTGGTGAAGTTGCCGTTGTTGTTGTTGCGGTCCGGATAGACGTCGAGGATGTTGTCCGCACCGATTGAGACCGTCACCCCCCGCAGCCCGTATGCAACGCTCGCGTCGGTGATCCACTTGGGCGAGAAGGTCTGGTCGAGCGGGCCGAACGCGTTGGACGATGCGGTTCCGTATGACGTTACCTGCCCGAAGCGCTGCCCGCGAAGCATGAGACCCAGCGCACCGAGTGAATAATTTCCAGAGAGGATGAGGTTGTTCTCGGGATTGCCGACCTCGATGCGCGCCTTCTCCACTCGGTCAAAGAGCTGGCCCTGCAATCCGGAGAGATTTTGCGGCAGCAGCGACACCCGCGTGACCCGCGTACGGTTGGCGTTGTAGGCAGCGGACATGCGCAGCACGCTTGTCCTGGAAAGCGTCAGGCCGTAGTTCGCGATGACATCGAAGCCGTGCGTCTTGGTATCGATGGCATTGGTGAAGTAACGTCCGCCCTGCACGCCCGTGACCCCGATGCTGGTGAGCGCCGCGGTCGCGGTCGCGCCGGTGAAGTTGTTCGAAAGTACGATGCGGTCGTAAACCTCGATGTAGTAGTAGTCCGCGGTGAACGAAAGAGCGCTCACCGGCTCGGCGGCAAGGCCGAATCCGTAATTGTGCGAACGCTCCGCCTTGAGCGCGCTCGAACCGAGCGAGACGGCCTCGGCGGAGCTCGCGGGGAAGGTCTTGATGTCGAAGGGCACGCCTCCCACGAAGTTGGTGGCGGTGCTCGAGAAGTACTCCTGCATCAAGGACGGTGCACGAAAGCCAGTGCTCGCCGAGCCGCGCAGGGCGAAGCCGGGAACGAGCTGGAGCCGCGAGGACACCTTGCCCGTGGTGGTGGAGCCGAAGTCGCTGTAGTTCTCGAAGCGTCCCGCCACATCCACCAACAGGTGGCTCGTGAGGTCGGAGGAGAGGTCGAGATATAGCGCGGCGTTGTTGCGGGTGTGCGTACCGGCGTCGCCTTTCTTGCTTCCGCTGTCATCCTTGAATCCGGGAAACACCTGAGCGCCTGGCGGCGCGGGGGTGGCGGTCGGATTGCCGCTCTGGTCCGGCACCTTTGCCCCGCCATTCCGCCACGAGTCATATTCCCCCGCAACGATCTGGTAATTGTCGGCGCGGAACTCGGCACCCGCCGCGACGTTGAGCGGAACCGGGAACAGGTCCTTGAAGTTGCGATTGACGTCCAGGCTCGTGGTGCTCTGGCGGAAACGGAGCTTGCCGGCGTCGAACTGGGTCTTGGAGGTGGGACCGAGCGAGACGTTCATCGTGTTCTTGATATTGAAGCCGAATTGATTTCCCCCGTAGACCGTCCCGAGATCCCAGTTCCAACCGGAATTGGTGCCTTTGAGACCGACTGCGCCGGACGCGTCGACGATGTCCGAGTGGATGAGCGGGAGGAAGCCATCGGGATAGAGCGAGGGTTGCCGGCGCCCGCTTGGGTCGTTCGCCCGGCGCCAGAACCCGGCCGCCTCACCTCGGCGCTGGCCTACGCCGCCGAAGCTGTACAGGTCAGTCGCACCGAAACTCTTGCCGGCGTTCCAGAAGCCCTGGAGATCATGCGTAGCGGCATCGCCCTGGCGGTGGTTCAGGCGCGCATCGGGCAGCGGGTACACGGGGTTCGTCTCACGCGGGTCGCCAGCGAAGTACTGGATTCGGGGATCAGGCAGCGTGCGGTTGGTGTAGCCGCGGTCGCGCAACTCGCCAGAGAGATGAACGAACCCGTTCTGGGCAAAGGTCCAGCCATGATCGAGGGCGGTCTGGAACACCTTTCCGTCACGGGCGCTGCGCTCGCCAACCTGACTGCTGAACGGAGAAAGGTTGTCGGGCCGATTGTACGTGGTGAATGCCTCGCCAATGGTAGTGCGCGCCTCGCCATCACTCCCGGACTTGAGCACGACGTTCAACACGCCGGCGATGGCGTCGGATCCGTACTGGGCGGCGGCGCCGTCGCGCAGGATCTCGATGTGATCGATCATGCTCGACGGGATGGCGTTGAGATCTACAGGCGCCGAGCCGCGGCCCACGAAGCCGTTCACGTTGACGAGTGCGCTGTTGTGACGGCGCTTGCCATTGATAAGCACCAGCGTCTGATCGGGTGCGAGTCCGCGAAGCGTCGCGGGCCGCACGTGGTCGGTACCGTCGCCGATGGAGGTGCGGGGAAAATTGAAGCTGGGCGCGATCGCCTGAATCATCTGTGCCGTCTCGGTGCGACCCGTCGCCTTGATCTCGGCGTTGGAGAGCACGTCGATCGGTGCCGGCGCGTCGATCACTGTGCGCGCCTCACCACGTGTGCCGAGCGTAGTAACGGCTTCGAGGGTGGCCGCGCCGCGCTCGAGGGCAAAGTTCACTGTGGTGTTGCCGCCCGAGGTGATGGTCACCGAGTCTCGCGCGGAGGTATAGCCCACCGCACGCGCCCGGAGCTCGTACCGGCCCGGTGGAAGCGTAAGCCGATATCCGCCATCGGAGCGGGTCTGCACACCGCGGCCGGTACCGACGGCCACGACGGCTGCGTTGGCGATGGTCTCGCCGCTCGAGGTGACACGGCCCGACACTGTGCCGGACGTGGGCTGCGCGGACAGCAACAACGGGAAGAACGCGGCGACCGCCACAGACATGAGCAGGCGGCGAGATGAAGCAATGGACGTCATGCGATTCACTCTTCGAAGGTGGCCCCACGATCGCACGAGGGGTTCGAACGGACACACAGAGAGATACCTCACTCTACTGCAGATGCGCTCGACAGGCCAGAGCACGGCTACACCCGCGGGCGCGCTCTCTATCCGGACTATCAAACCGAGAACAATATTGCACAGCTTCTGGCTCCTTCCCGAGGTCCTAACGCGCCATCGACGTGCGAAATATTGGCACCACGATGCCGCTGCACTTCCACGTTGAGCTCACGTGCTGCCACAAAGTCTCGGCCCCGTAGAAGTTCGCGTCCTCGGCTCGCTCATCGAGAAGGAGCTGACCACACCCGATCACTATCCGCTCTCGCTTAACGCGCTGATGAGCGCGTGCAACCAGACGACGAATCGCGAACCCGTGACTGCGTTCGACGAGCAGACGGTATCAGATGCCATCACCGTCTTGCGACGACTCGGATTCGTGCGCTCGTTCCAGGGCGCAGGTGAGCGCGTCCCGAAGTATCAGCACCTGCTGGAAGACACCGAGAATCTTTCGCGTGCAGAACGCGCCGTGCTTGGTGTGTTGCTGTTGCGCGGCCCGCAAACGTCCGCCGAGCTGAGGACGCGCACGGAACGCATGATCGGCGGTGAAGATGCAAACGCCGTTGATGTCGCTCTCGCCGCGCTCATTGCGCGCGAACCGGCGGCCGCCGCGACGCTACCGCGCCGAGCGGGGCAGAAGGAAGTGCGTCACGCGCATCTGCTTGCCGGCGACGTCACTTACGAAACTCCGGATGCTGCCGTCGCGGAAAAGCCGACAGATCGCGTGTCGGCGCTCGAGGATGAAGTTCGCGAGCTGCGCGGCGAAGTCACTGATCTCCGCGCGCAGCTCGAGGCATTCAGGAAGCAGTTCGAGTAGACGTCCACTCGAGGAGGGCCCGGGCTTGCAGCCCTTTTCCGCGTGCTTGTCCTTCATGTCGTGGCTCTGTGCAGAAGCGGCGGGTACGAGCGCCGCCGAAAATGGCGAAGGCGAAGAGAAGAGCTGAAAGCTTCATTGTCATGATTCCGTCGCCGTATGCCGAACTAGTCACGGCCGCATCATGCATCACGGCACTACAGAACGTGTACATGGCGGTATGGCTCCGCCCATCGCGACAATGGGAAGCAGCCCCTGGAGAATCGCTTCCTCCAGCACGTTCCAACGCACACCGTGCCGCAACGAGATCGCCTGGCCGAGCCAGCACTCCACGCTCTGCCGGTCGCCGTATCGCTCAGCGGCCATGGCGATGAGTCCCCATGGATACTCACGATCGCGCGCATCGAGCCATACCGAGCCGTACGTCTTGATCCAACGCGTAAACTGCTCGTGCGGTTTTTCCGCGGGAGAGCCCAATCCAAAGAACGACGCGTATCCCTCTGCCACAAAGTCCGGATAGAACGCGCGCGGCGCTGACGGAACGTCTTGTGTTGTGATCCTGTATGCGCGCGCAGCCGAATCCCAGAAGACCCGATCAATAGCGTGGCGCAACGCTGCCGCGCGCTGCCGCATGCCAATCGCATCGAGCGCACTGGCGATTTCGATGTTGTCCATGAACAACGATACGCGCAGCGTGGGTGATATTTGGTAAACCCCACGACGCGCATCGAACAAAAGGCGCAGCGCGCTATCCGCTGAGTGTGTGAGCGCTCTGCGGTCCGTCGCGCCCGGGGTCGCATGCAAAAGCTCGAGCCACACGGCAAGCACAGCGTCGTCGGCATCTGCCGCACCGCACGCCTTCCATCCGCTCCCTGCTGTCCGGCAGTATCGCGCAAAATGTCCGTCGCGCTGTAGCTGCGCTGCCTGCCAGCGAATCCAGTTGTCAGTTGTGGGCTGCACGTCGAGGCCAAGTGTGCGCGCGGCAAGCAGCGCACGAATGGCGAAATACGGCTCTACGGAAAGCCCGTCGGGAAATACCGTGATGGCACCGTCGGGCTGGGCGTACGGACCAAGTGTGAGCGATACGCGCGATGCCTGCGCGCCCACGAGGGCTGCTGGAGCCAAGAGCAGCACCAGCAGCCAGCAGCGCATTGCTACGCGCGAAGTTTGCGCCGTCGTCTGGTGCGCAATCCACCCAACGTCAGCAGTCCCGTAACCGTGAGCGCCCAAGTTGAAGGCTCGGGAGTAGCAGTCGTGGCGATGACGTCGAAGTTCGCGTCGACCGCCCGATCCTCTGAATCATCGAACCCCATACGCACGTTGTCGACAAAGCCGTTATACGGCAGCGGCCACTGGCTGCCGACGCCGACCGCAACGCGCACGATCTGTTGACTGCTACCGGAGAGACAACCACCAGCGCCGACCAGTTGATTAAGCGTGAACCCCGGAACTCCGCCTTGCCAAAAGTTGAACGGCTGGTAGCTGCAATCGGTGTCCAGAATCAGGTTGTCGTCTTGCGGCGAGGTCGGCAGAAGATTGACCCAGAAGTTGCCGCTCATCAGGTCGCTCGTAACCCACTGGTCAACGAGCGTCGGTGCACCATTGAGGGCTTCACCAACGGCCCGGTTGTAATAGCCTTCCCACACCAGATCACTGAGTCGACCGAGGTTGTCCGAAATGGTCAGCCGGAGCGCAGGCGTCTTGTAAGGCCAGTCGCTCGCAACATTGGTTGTGTTCCATGTGGGATCGGACATCCGGTACCAGTCGAACGACAACTCCTTGAGCGACGACAGGCTTCCAAAGCCACTCGGACTTGGCGAGGTGAGCGAGTAGAAGGCCCAATCCGGATATTGACCATCGCTGCTTCGCTTGCTGCCTGTTACGGCGAGTTCGAGCGATCCAGCACAAAAGCCACCGAATCCACAACGACCATTCGTCGTGGTGACCTGACCGGACCCGTTCGGCTGAATATCCGGCTTCCAGTTGCCTGGTGCGCCCGCGACGACGACACCGCCGGGACCGACGACCTGGCCGGTCTGTGCGTGAGTCACGGCGGGCAGCAACACCGCGATGGCCGTTAAGACGACGATACTTCGGTTCATAAGAAACTCACAGTTTCAGCAGGTACACATTTGAACATACTCAATACGCGCGTTGCTTCTCCGCACAGGTCGGTTGACTCGGCCATTGCTAAGCGGCGCTCGACGTTTGAGTGATTTGAGACGGCAAGGCTCGCACGACTCCTTGTTGCCGCGCCCAGACTTCGCCACAGATCACGACTCCATTTCCGGCACGAACGGTCACCGCAGAAATCGTTGTCTGCGATTCACCGTCGCCAACTCGGCAGTCGTCGCCCAGGACCACCTCGCCTTCGACAACGACCGGACCCGTCACATGACAACGGGCTCCGAACACCATCCTGCCTGTTGCGATCACCGACCGCATGAAGATGCTGTCCTCATGCGCAACCAATACGTCGCATCGCACACCGCCGAGAATCGCAGCGTCACGCCCGACACGCAGCTTTCCAGATACGATGACATCGGCCGTGATGGATTGGCCGGCGGGCACATCGAGGTCGCCGTTCACCATCCATCGCGAGGCGGAGATCGTGACATGCGCCGGTGCTACCATGAGTGGACGCTCCTTCATGTCGCGCTTCAACTCGCGCTGCGGCCATCCAAGCTCAATTCGCGGTGCGGCGATTCGCTGGAATCGCACACCTTCGCTCAGCGACATCGATCCCCACGATGACGCTCGGCCCCAGAGCACCGACTCCATGCCTGCGCTGAATGCGCCACCCGTGTTCACCCAGCGGAGTACCTCGCAAGCCGGACCGAGCGCGGCGTCCTCACGGGCGAGAATCGCGCGGAAGATGCAGCCGCTTCCCGTTTCGAGCGATCCGCCGGTATACAGCTCCTTGAGTACCTCAGCCTGATCGGGTACTCGCAGCGAGGACTCGCTCATGACGACGAGGCCGCGCGCAATGTCGTGCTGTGCCGCACCCGAGAAGACGATGGCGACCGACGATTCCACATCCGGTGCAGGCGCGTACCACACGCCCGAACCATCTGCCAAACTCGTGACGCGCGGGACCGTGTTCTGCGCGCGCGCGCGCAACAATTCGAGTTGCGTCGTCACGAAGCCCTGAAACGACGTTCCGAAGTACCGAATGTCCGTTGCCGCGCTCGCGACGCGAAGCGGCCCGACATCGGTGCGCGCGAAGTGTTCGTACAACGCAGGGAACAGGGCAAGAACGAACCACCCCACGGTGACGAGAATCAGCAGGATCGGCGCGATCACAGCTGTCATGAGCTGTGCTTCGTGTACTGTGAGCTGCTGTTCGTGGTCAACTGCACGCCGAACTCCATGCCCCGGTAGCGCTGGGTCTTGTCCCACTGCACCAGCGGCACACCGTTGCTCCCGTTCTTCCGGCGCTTGAACGTGAACATCGAGCGTACGACGGCCATCTGGCTCACGAGAAATCCAAGAAGCAGAAACGGAAGCAGTCGCACACGCCGGTTATGTCCATCGAGTCGCGCCGCTGCAGCCACTTCGAAAAACGCAGCGAAGTTGCCAACAGTACTGAACGAGGCGACGAGCAGGATCGCGATCCAACCGGACACACTATGCCCGCCATACCAGAGCGTCAGTGCGAGCAACCACCCCAGCAGCGTGAGCGGAGCGACGACATACACGCCGAGCAGGAGCAGCGCGTCGAGCCGCTGACGGAAGCCTCGCATGTCTCCACGCAGCACCGCGCCCGAGTGATCACGGAAGGCCTGGTTGTGTCCTGCCGACCAACGCGAGATCTGCCGAATACGTACCGGCCACTGCTCCGGAACTTCCTCGTAACACTCCGAGCGATTCTGGTAGACAACCTCCCACCCGCCGAGCAGGAGCCGGTAGGTGAGATCCGTGTCTTCCGTGAGCGTGTCGGTGCGCCATCCGCCGACACTCGCCAGCGCGGATGAGCGAACTCCTCCCACGGTGCCGCCATACTGCGGCACGAGTCGCATGTTCATTCGTGCCTGCTGGTCCACTTGGTAACCGGCAGAACGCTCGAGATCGAGCATACGCGTGAGCAGGTTGGTCCCCGCGTTGAGCGGTACCACACGCCCCATCACGGCGCCGACCTGTGGGTCGAAGAAAGGCGCAACGAGTTGCCGCAGGAGTCCCGCACCAGGTACGTAATCCGCGTCGAATACAATGATGATTTCGCCGCTCGTGTGCTCGCTTGCCTCTCGCAGGGCAGCGGCCTTGCCGCTCGCGCCCTCGGTACGGTGCATCGGCACGATGAGCGTAGGATACCGACTGGCGTAATCGTCGATGACCTCGCGCGTTCCATCAGTGGAGCGGTCGTTCACCGGAACAATCGTGAGCGACTCGTGCGGATAGTCGCCCGCAAGGAGTGCGTCGAGGATGTGCCCGATGACCAGCTCTTCGTTGTGCGCCGGAATCAACACCGTCACAGCGGGCCAGCGCGCAACCGAGACGTCCACGTATGGATGCCGCTGCCGGCCGAACAACCGGTTCACCGTAAAGATGTAATGGCGCACCGTGTACACCACGAGCACCGCAATTACGGTGACGAGCATCCAGAAGCAGACGTCGAGGAACGCGTTCATTCGCGCCTCGCCCGTGGTCGCGATGCCCGCCAGCTCATTCCCCATCCGTACAGCGCAATGAGGATTGTGACCTCGGGCAACAGCGCAAAGAGCATGAAGAGCAGCGGCATCAGCAGCAGCGACGCGTGCATCACGAGGTACGCGTGCAGCGCATACTGCAGCGGGATGAACACCAGCAGATGGCCCAGCATTGCGACGGTGAGCAGCATCTTTCGTGCTACACCGACATCGATCACGTAGAACGTCAACGCCAGCAGTACGGGAACTGTCACCACCACTGCCATTCCCACCGCGAGCATGGAGCTCGTGTAATGAGGCAGGTCGTATGGAAAGCGCGTCGGTGCAATGCGGAAAAACGCCAACGCCGAGCACTGCACGAGCGCGATCAGCCGCAGAAGGTACGCGAATGGAAGAAGCGAGTCCCGGAGCCCGAATGACGCCGCAAAAACGAGCACGGTGACTGCCAGCGTCACCCACCAGATCGTGCTGCTCGGCAACGCGGCCTGCGCCTGAAAATAGGGAACGGCAAAGTCAGCGAAGCGAACGCTGTCAAAGTTCCGCACTCCTACGCCCTGCGTGAAGCCAAGTGGCCCGGCGAGTTGCACATACATCCACGTCCACGCGCGACCAATCGCCCCAAGGCTCGTCGCGAGCGTTACGGAGGTCACCACCGCCACGCCGAGGGCGAGCAATACATCAACAACCGACAGCCGGACCGTGGCGATAGAACGGTGCGGATCGATGATCGTTCCGTTGTTACCTCGGCGGCGCAACGGGGCAAGCATTGCCTCCCGTTGCACCGTCGCCCGGTCTGCTACTCGATGTTCCACAGCGCTCCCAACGGCAGGCTCGTGATGATTATTCGTCCCGCTTGGTTCATGACGCGCTCGAAATACGCTCGCGCTCGAACGTCTCGCCGATGATTCTGACGATGCGTTCGGAGGCGTGTCCGTCGCCGAACGGATT
>JBBQHJ010000118.1:0-12377 GCA_038323865.1 Gemmatimonadales bacterium | reverse complement strand
CCCCGACGTGGCCACGATCAGCGGGACTGCAAAGGTGAGTGGCAAGGCGGGTGCGTGGAGCATCGGCGCCGTCGATGCGGTCACGCCGCAGATGGACGCTCGATTCGCGATCTCGTCAACGGCGGCAACGCAGGGCATTCCAGTCGAGCCGCTCACCAACTATTTCGCCAGCCGAGTGAAGCGTGATTTCAATGGTGGCCGGTCGACGGTTGGTGCCATGGTGACGTCCGTCGCTCGCGATCGCGGGGATTCTACGCTGTCCGCCGTGCTGCGTTCGCGCGCAACGATCGGAGGACTCGACTTCGACCACTCGTGGAACAGCGAGAAAAATCACCTCAGCGGATTCATCGCGCGGACGAGGGTGGACGGCTCCTCAACCGCAATCACCGCGACGCAACGCTCCAGCGCGCACTACTTTCAGCGCCCCGATGCAACGTATCTGCACGTTGACGGCACGCGTCGTTCCCTGGAAGGCACGGCCACTGAGGTCGCGTATCAGCACAAGGGCTCCGTGTTTGGTTCCGTCGACCTCAAGTCGATCAGTCCTGGTGTCGAGTTGAACGACCTCGGCTTTCTGTCGCGAAGCGACTATCGCGCGCTCTCGACGGCGTTGGGATACCAGTCGTCCACCGCGGGCGAGCACTTTCGCAGCTTTGCCGTCACGATCTTCGGCAATCAGGCGTGGGACTTCGGCGGCGTGCGCCAGTTCAATGGCGGAGGAGCTACCGTCACGGGAACGTTGACGAATTTCTGGACCGTTGGCGCGGGCAGCAGCCTGACGCAGGCGACCGAGAGTGACCGTCTCACGCGCGGCGGGCCGCTCGCCATGAACCCCGGCCATCCACTCGCCTACGTCTCCGGATCGACCGACCCTCGTCGCAAGGTGTCAGTGACGGCACGCGTGCTGGGCAACAGGGACTCGTTTGGCGGTGGCCGCAGCACCACGACAAACGGCTCAGTCACCGTGAGGCCGAGCAGTTCGTTATCAGTGACGATCACGCCGAGTCTGAATCGCGCGTTTATCACGAATCAATACGTGCGCGCGGTTCCGGATTCACTCGCAACGAGCACGTATGGGGCGCGGTATGTCTTTGGTGAGCTCACCCAGCGGACGTTCAGCAGTGACATCCGCGTCAATTGGACATTCACGCCGGATTTCACGCTACAGCTTTACGCGCAGCCGTTCGTGTCGGGAGGCCAGTACTCGCAATTCAAGGAGCTGCGCCGGCCGGCATCGTCCGACTACGCGGTTTACGGTGTTGGTGGCTCCACACTCGTGCGCGATCCCGTCTCGGGACTCCGCACGGCCGATCCAGACGGAGCGGGGCCGGCACCTGCGTTCAGTGTTGGCAATCCCGACTTCAATGTGCGAAGTCTGCGCGGCAATGCTGTACTGCGCTGGGAATATCGTCCCGGTTCCGCGATCTATCTCGTGTGGCAGCAGCAGCGAGAAGGGTATGACGCCGACAGTGAGATTGATCTGGGCCGGAGTGCGAGCTCGTTGTTGCGGCTGCCGGTGACAAACGTGATTGCGCTCAAGGCCACGTATTGGCTTGGGCGATGAGGATCGATCGCGTACGCGTGAACGTGTCGGACGCGTCGCTCGCCACAGGGCAAGGATATTCAATCAGGTACGAGCCCGCCTTGCTACGGTTCAGTGGGACGATGCCCGTCCACGCGAAGACGTCACCTGAGTCGCGCCGATCGTGCGTTACGCGGCCGGAAGATATTCGTTCGAAATCGAGATCGATGGCAACACATCTGGTGGCATGATCGACATCGTTCAGGGAACGGCTGGATATCAGGGCACCATCGAAACGGATGGCTTGGGGACGATGCAGATCAACGCCGTGCGCATCACGGGAAACGTCGTGAAGATCAGCGCACCCACACCCGAGGGCGCGCTCGAGATTACCTGGAGCCCCCAAGGTGATTCATGGAGCGGCACTTGGGTCATGCGGCAGCGGCACGGCACTATCCAAGGACGAGCTATTCCATGAGCGGTCGGCGCCTGTGTCGCGATCACGCTACGGTCGACTGACTGGGGGCGCGTGTGGCGGACATGCTGACGTTCGATAGGTGTCGGCGATCGAGGTGATCTTCCAGCCATCGGGCGTCTTCAGCAGTTGCACAGCATCCGTTCCGCAGTGCGACGGCGTTGTGCCGAAGTGGAAGTCATACGCCGCCCACACGGTTGCCAGCGTGCCATCGATGCGCACCTCGGGCTCCCAGGCGCGCTCGATCCACGGGCCGCGCGTGTCCTTCGCCACGAACGCGAGCCACTGGTCCACGGATATCGTTTGGACATGATCTACGCCTTGAGCGCTCGAGCGCATCCCGACGAGACGCGCCCCCGGTTCCATCAACAAGCGCATCGCGGCAGTGTCCTTCGTGCGCATCGTGTCGAAGAACTTCTGTGTTGTCGCGAGTACTTCGCGTATGGCGATTGAATCGGTTGCAACGAGCGGCGCCACGGGCACGGTTGCGACCGTCAGCATCTGGAACAGCACGACGAGCAGCATGAGGCAGGCAGCGTGAAGTATTACGTCGAGAGTGACGGTGGGCGCCGGGCGAACCGCGGCGGCCTGCGATGCTCTGACCGTCACCGAACAGTTCCGGACTTTAGCCCAACGGCCGGCCCTTCAATAGAACGGAATTGCCCTTCTAGCGCCGCGCGTTCCTTTCAGCGCGCTACGGAGTCCGAAGGGTTCGCAAGATGCTTCAAGATGAGCGCGCCGCGCCGAGTAATGTTTCGGGAAACCTCATTCAAACGCGGCGGCAGACGTGCTTCGACCGACATCCCTCATTGCGCTGACATTCCTGCTTGCCAGCACGGCGCGTGGACAGGAACCGCACCTCTCGCTTGCGCCAGACTCGCCACGCTGGGAACTGCAGGGGCAGGTCAAGGTGGCCGACTATCAAGGGCGCAAGGCGCTCTTCGTTGACGGCGGCGTTGCGACCGTCAAGGACTTCAGGATGCGCGACGGCGTCATCGACGTGGATGTCGCGACACCGGCAAGTCGTGGCTTCTTCGGTATCCAGTTTCGAGGCGACAGTGTCAACGGCGAGTGGGTCTATCTCCGGCAGCACAGGTCAGGCTCCCCGGACGCCATTCAGTACACGCCGGTCCTCAACACGGGCCTCAATTGGCAACTGTATAACGGGCCGGGTTTCAAAGGCGCCGTCGACGTTCCCAAAGATGTGTGGTTTCACATGCGTATCGAAATCACGGGCGCGCAGGCGCGGTTCTATGTCAACGACATGACCAAGCCGGCGCTCGTGATGAATGACCTGAAGAGCGGCGTGCAGAACGGCGAGGTTGCCTTGGCCGTGCTGACCGGCGCCACATACTTCTCGAACTTCGAAGTGCGGACGACTCCGGCCGTGCCATGGGAGCGACACTTCCCCGTGATGCCGGCGGGCACGCTCACCAAATGGCGGCTCTCTCCGTCGTACGATGCACTCACTCGCAAGTTGGAACGCCCACTTCCGTCCGCGGAAGTCGCCGCGATGAAGTGGCAAGACGTCGAGGCCGAGTCACCGGGCATCGTCGCGATCAACCGCTATCGCGAGAGTCCACATCCGCGCGTTTCGTTCGCGAATGACTTTTCAAAGCGGCTCGATCCACAGCAGGGCATGCGCGTCGTCTACGCTCGCACAACAATCGAGAGCGACAAGGACCAGGTGAGGAAGCTGCTCATCGGATATAGCGACGACGTGAGCGTGTTCCTCAACGGGAAGATCCTCTACACTGGTCGCAGTGCACAGAATTTCCGCGACCCCGGTTTCCTTGGCATTGTGAATCCTGAGAACGACGCCATCTACATCCCGTTGAAGAAAGGACGCAATGAGCTGATCCTCGCCGTCAGCGAACTTGGCGGCGGTTGGGGCTTCGTGTGCCGTCTCGCTGACGTGCCACACTGACCTCGGCCGGTTGCTCGAGACTCACGAGCTTCTCATATAGAAGCACCCGGCCTGCTGCGCGCGCGCAACGGCGAGTATTCCCGTCGGTTGAAGAATGGCGCCAGGTATCAGGTGCGCACGAAGATCCGCGGCAACCGCGTCCGTCTCGAGCTTGAGCGCTGACGCAAACATCTTCGCGAAACTCGTCAACGCACTGTCACAGGCGAGAAATATCACGCTCGGCGTGAGTGCCTCGATCGTCTCGTTCGACTCGAGTGGACCGCCGACTTGTCCCGGTCGGATTGCGTAAAACGGATTGCGCCGCACCTCCTCCGTGCTTCCGGGCTCGTTGAGCTTAAAGCGCTTGCCGATTGCGTAGCGAGCCCACGCCGCGTCGTCGAAGGCGAGTACCACGGCAGCATGGCGGAGTACGAGCACCGGTGTAATCACGGCGGCTGGCGACGCGTCGCTGCGAATGCCGGCCAGGTACGATGCCGCATTCGAGAAAACCGCACCTGCGCCGATCTCCGCCGCATCGAACACCATGCGGTGCGTTGCCGCGCTGACGCGACTCGTCCATGAGTCGCGTGGGTCGTCGCTCGCGTGCACTCGCGCTGCGCCGAGCGAAGCCGCGCAACCCGGAAGCGCGGCGAGCACGCCAGCACCGCTCAGCCGTTGCAGGAATGTGCGACGCGATGACTGTAGGGTCGCGTGTTGAGAGCGTGCGTTCATCGGAGATCTCCGTGTGCGCGAGGTCTGCGCGGCTGACACGCCGCAACGAAACCAAACCGCTTGGCGTCAATACGTCTTGGACGTTCTTGTCATTGTGCGCCCGTTAACACGGTCGATGACGCCGCGACGCATGTGCCGAATGCGCCATCTCGCCCGCTCACCGAAACGGCGTGACCTCATTGCAATGACCTGAGTGCGTGCTCGCGTGGGGGATGTCATCGACGTCCTCCACAGTGCATCAGCTCATTCACCGACTTCGTGGAGAATCTGTGAGAATACGAACACTGCTAATGAGCGCCCTCGCGCTGCTCGGGGCCAGCGCAGCAGAGGCGCAATCGCGGCGAGTTTCCGGCCGAGTGACGGCGGAAGGAACAAATGAGCCCATCACGAACGCGGCGGTCACCGTCGTCGGCACCGCTATCGGGACGTTTACCGGTGACGACGGGAAGTTTGCGCTCAGTGTGTCAGGCTCGGCGGCGATCTCGCTGCGCGTGCGCCGTATCGGCTTTGCGCCAAAAACAATACTCGTTGCCGGAACGCAGAGCGATGTCAGCATCGTGCTGGCAAAGGACGTCCTCCAACTGGAGACGCAGATCGTCACCGGTCAGGCGACGACGGTATCCAACATCAACGCCGCGAACGCGGTAACCGTGCTCTCGACCGAGGAAGTGAATCGCGTTCCGCAGCCGACGATCGAGAATGCGCTGCAGGGCAAGGTGCCTGGCGCCATTGTGACCGCGAACAGCGGCGCACCCGGCGGTGGCATGCAGGTGCAGATTCGGGGCAGCAACACGGTGAACGGTGCGTATGCACCGCTGTATGTGGTGGACGGGGTGATCGTGGATAACACCGCCTTCCCCACTGGACTGAACTCGCTCACCGGCGCGGGCGGCGGCATCACGAACATCCAGGATCAGGCGGTGAACCGTGTCGCTGATCTCAACCCCGAGGACATCGAGTCGATCGAGCTGCTGAAGGGGCCATCCGCGGGCGCCATCTATGGCTCGCGCGGCGCTAATGGCGTGATCATCATCTCGACCAAGCGGGGCCAGACCGGTAAGCCGTCGTTGAACTTCGTCCAACGTACCGGCATGCAGACACTCTCGAACAAGTACAAGATGCGCTGCTTCACCTTCGAAGAAGCGAAGGCTGAAGCACTCAGGGACTTCGGCATCACGCTCACCCAGGCCGACTACGCGGGATGCGTGGATGCGCAGGACGCACTGTTCGGCAACCGCGACCTGTCGTACGAGTCGAGCGCCTCCATGCGAGGTGGCAGCGAGGGGACCACGTATTTCCTCTCCGGCATGTTGAAGCACGACGGTGGCATCGCGAGGAACACGGGCTACGGAAAGCAGTCGCTGCGCTTCAACGTCAGTCAGGCGCTTGGCAGCTCGCTCAGCCTTCGCGCGAACAGCGAGGTTCTCCATACGCTGACCGAGCGCGGCATCTTCGGTAACGACAACAACAACATCGCGCCGTATACCGTGATTGGCGAAACGCCGACGTACTTCGACTTCCGTCGGCGCGACCCGGTTACGGGGGATTTTATTTACAATCCCTACGCCGGGGGCATCAACATTCTCCAGAATCAGGAGAACATCCGGACGCCTGAAGACGTCTATCGCATGATCGCGAATGGGTCGGCCGACCTGGCGATTATGGCACGCGAGAAACAGACGCTGAACTTCAGCCTGCTCGGTGGCCTGGACGCATACACCGATCACGCCCGCCTGTACTCGCCGCCGAACACCTATATCGAGCAGAGCGGGAACATCAGCCCGTTCCCAGGCACGGTCGTCGACAACAACATCAACAACGTCAACGCGAACCTGAATGCGTCGCTCGTCCACCGTGCGTTATTCGGCTGGGCGTCAGCGACCACGTCGGGAGGCATCCGCCAGGAGCATTCCCACAGCAACCAGGCCGTGAACAAGGGCAACGGCCTGTTCCCGGGCGTCACGAACTTTGCAACAGCCGTCCAGACGTCGGCGGCGCAGGTGCAGAACCTGACGCGCACGCTCTCCTACTACGCGCAGGAAGAACTCCTGATGATGAGTGAGCGGCTGCTGCTCACGGCCGCGATCAATGCGGAACGTTCCAGCACGAACGGCGACACCGCCAAGTTCTATTCGTATCCGAAGTTCTCGGCCTCGTACAACCTGAGTGCCCTGCCGCGCGCCGTGGACAACCTGAAGTTTCGCCTTGCGTATGGAAAGGCGGGCAACAGGGTGCCCAACAACTTCAAGTACACGTTCCTCACGCAGCTGCCCGAGAACGGTATCGTCGGCCTTCGGCCCAGCACCGCTGTTGGACTCTCCACGATCTTCCCCGAAGAGACAACGGAGACCGAGGGCGGGTTCGACGCGCAGCTCTTCCACGGTCGTGCCGGCACGGATTTCACCGTGTATCACAAGGTGACGCGCGACCTCGTGCTGTCGAGTGGTCTCGCGCCATCGACCGGATTTGCCACAGCCGTCATCAACGGCGGCTCGCTGCGCAATGACGGTCTTGAGATCGGCGTCAACATGCTGCCGATCCAGAACAACCGTCTCACGTGGCAGTCCCGCACGACGTTTTCGCGCAACCGGAGCCTGATCACTTCACTGCCGGTCGCCCCATTCTACACCGGCAACGGCTTTGGAACGCGAACCGCCCGCGTAAAGGTGCAGGAAGGCTACGCACCGGACGAAGTCGTGTCATTCAATGGTTTTGACTCGGTTGTGGTGAACGGAGTCAAGGTTTCCGCGGGACGTCATGAGCAGCACTTCGGGACGGCCAGCCCCGATTTCATGATGGGGTTTTCCAATGACATCACGGTCGGACCTCTTCGGTTGTCCACGCTCATCGATTGGCGCAAGGGCGGCTGGATTGCGGACCTGAGCCAGACGTACTTGGAGCAGGGTGTGAATGGCCAGAGCACCATCGCGGGTGGGAACTTTGCCGACACCCTCATGAACAACACGGACCAGTCGAAGTACGCTGGTGGATTTCCGTCGTTCCTGGAGCGCGGCAGCTTCGCCAAGCTCCGCGAGGTGACGCTGAGTTATGCGCTGAACAGTGCGCTCACGCAGGCGCTGTTTCGAGGGGCGGCGCATGACGTTCGACTCGAAGTGAGCGGGCGCAATCTCAAGACCTGGACGCCCTATCGCGGCCTCGATCCGGAAGTATCGAATTTCGGCAACGCGCCGTTGAACCGGGTGTGGGACTTGGCGCCGTATCCGCCAAGCCGCCAGTTCTTCGCCTCCCTCGCCATCAACTTCTAACCAGCGTGATTCTCTCTATGAACAAAACTATTGCGACACTGACGAGCGTGCTCGTGCTCGCGGGAGCCTGCAAAGAGCCGTTGAGTGCACCGAGCGAGGACGCGCTCGTCGCAGGCTCTGCGCAGCCGGTGCAAAACCTCGTCACCGGCGTGCTCGCGCAGGATCGCGGGTCGGCGAACGCACAATCGCTCCTGCTCTATTCCGAATCGATGGCGCGCAATGCGCTGCGTCCTGACCCGAACGAGCCGCGCTTCGTCAGCGAGTTGATTGCCGTCCCAAGTGATCCGAGCGGTTTCGTCGGAAGCGCGGGATGGAACACCTACTACACGGCCATCCGAGCGGCCAATAGCCTTCTCGCGAGCCCCTCGCTGGCGGGGATGCCGGCCGCCGACCGGAATGGCGTGCTTGGCCTCGTGCAGACCATCAAGGCGTTGGACTACATACGTCTGGTGCAACTGCGCGATTCACTCGGCGCAACCATCCAGACGGCGCAAACCGCCGTGCCGGATCCGTTTCGCACCAAGGCGGCAGTGCTGGCATACGTCTCCACGCTCCTCGACTCGGCGAATACGAGTCTCGGCGCCGCGGCTGACACGATGCCGGTTGTCTTGCCGGCCGGCTACAAGCTGAACGGTGACTTCAGCAAGACGGCGAACCTCGTGAAGTTCAATCGCGGCCTTAAGGGGGAGGTCGAAGTCTACCGCCTTCTTGATCACCAGAATCCGTGCACGGCGTGTTCGGCAACGGCGATTGCAGCGCTCAACACGGTGCTGGCGAGTGTTGCGCCGTCCGCAACATCGCTGAAGTCCGGACCGTATTACGAGTTCAATCCAAGCGCACCAGAGACCGTCCCGAATCCAATCGCCGACCCGCGGATCTATGTGACCGACAACTGGGTGCAGTCGATCCAGGCGGGTGATGCACGGGCGGCGAAGGCGACGAAAGCGACGGCGCCATCGGTCACGAACGGTGGGCTGGCGCAGGCGCTGCAGTACAAGAGTTCACTCACGGATCCCACCAACCAGACGCGTCCGATCGCGATTCGGCGTGCCGCGCTCTGGTATCTCCTCCGCGCTCAGGCAGAGGCTGAGTCCGGGGCGTTGGCCGCTGCAACGGCGGACGTGAATGTCGTGCACACGATCGAAGGCGGACTCGCGCCGCTGGCGAACTTCGCAACGCTCGCGGAAGCCAGAGCCGCGATTCTCTACGAGTATCGCTACTCGTTCCTGTTCGAAGGCGGACAGTATCTCGTGGCGCTGCGCGCGTATTCGGGACTCACGCGAGCGTACGTGAATCTTCCCGGAATGCCGCAGATTAAATCCGACCCCAATCATGCCATTGACGCACTTCAAAGCACGCTGCCCATTCCGCAAAACGAATCGGTAGCGCGCAATGGTGACGTAACTCCGAAGCCGTAAGACACCAACGCGTGACGGCATGGAGCCGATGACTTGGGCGGTCGCCCAAGTCATCGGCTCCACGCTCGTCTCGAATCCCGGCAGCGGTTATTGACGGCGCAGACGTGCCACCACATCACGTCGCAAGGGGAGCCGCGTCCTTCCGGTACATCGCCGTTGCGGCGCCATGCGCCACCATGAGGTGGGCTCGCACCAACGCGACCCGTCGCTTCGAGACCGGGACGCGCGCGCCAGAACGAAGTTCCAACGTCCAGTGATCGGGGCCGGAAACGAGCCGCACGATGCACAGCACGTTCACCAGTGTGCTGCGGTGCGTCCGCACGTAGTGGCGCGGGTCGAGACGGGCTTCGACCCGCGACACCGACAGATCACTATTCACCATGCGATGGGGCATGTGCAGCGTTGAGCCGCGCTCGTTCGCCGTCACCAGCTCGATGTCGTCAGCGGTGACGTTCAGACGCTGGTCCCGTTCGGGAGATTCCGCCGGACGAACATCGTTCGTCGGCAGCTGACGCGCGTGCTGCGTCGCACGAGCAAGTGCGAGCGCGACGCGTATTCTTGCGTGCGGCTTGACCAGAAAGTCTCGCGCACCTACATCGAAGGCGCGGACCGCATCACTCGGCACGGCGCTCATCGCGATCAGCGGGCAATCACGCAACACGGGATTCTCGATGATGGCGGTCAACGCCGCCGTGCTCCGAATATCGGCGAAGACCACGTCAGGCCGTGGCTCGGTTGCCCCTAAGGCGAGCGACTCCACCGAGGACGCGGCAACCACGACGAGGTCGGCGCGTTTCTCCAATACATCTGCGAGCAACCGGCGATCAGCGAAATCGGCGTCGAGTACCATGCAGCGCAACATTCGCCGAAGATCGGCGCCGACAGCGCCGTGGTCTTGAAGGATATTGGGTGCCGGTCTCGCGCGCACCGGCGCAGCATCGTGCAAGCCCGCGCGTTGGCGATGCGATACCATGTGCCGCGAACGCATCAGCCAGCGAATCGGTGTGGTGCTCCTGCTTTCAATCACCGGACGCCGATGCTATGGAATTGGTGCACCTCCTCGCGCAGATCAATGTCTCACGTGCCATTGCGCCACTCGATGATCCGCGCATGCACGACTTTGTCTCGCAGTTGGACATCCTGAACCAACTCGGCGACGCGAGCCCCGGATTCGTGTGCCGCCTGTCGGGCGCCGACGGAGCCGCCAGCAGCTACCTGCACCTGGGCGACGACCCACTAATGCTGGTCAATCTCACGGTGTGGGAATCGCTCGAGGCCCTTAAGGCGTACGCGTACAGTGAGCCGCATGCCACAATGCTGCGCAACCGGCGGCAATGGTTTCACCGTTCGGATACGCCGAGCGTGGCACTCTGGTGGATCGATGCCAACACGACGCCGACGGTGGAACAGGGAATGGCGCGATTGCGGCACCTCGCACTCCATGGAGCAACGTCAGCAGCGTTCACATTCACAACGCCGTTCGCGCCGCCCGCCGCGCCCATTGTCGAATCCGACGGATCGCTGATCCGCCGAAACACAGACTACTGGAATGCCACGGAATCTACGTGAGTGCGCGACGTCGATGACCGGGACGTCAAGGACGGCAATGAATTCGCGTCACGCGTAACCCGCGCCGTAATCACGCCGTCCTGTCACTCAACATGAACCCCGCCTGTGCGGGGTACGGGGAGATGTGCAGCTGTGCACGCCCCGTTGCATCGCGAACTACCTCGACATGAATCGCCTCGATTCCAGATGCGGCATCGAGCAACGCATGCGTCTGCGCAATCAATTCCGATGGCGAGACCTGAATATCGTCGCGTCCTGTGTGCGCGGAAATGTCGAGCCGCGGCGCGGCAGCACGCGCCGATCGGCGCAGCGAGAGCACAGCACCGAGTGTGGCCATTGCGTCCGCATGTCCGACCGTAACGCGCTCGCTCGACTGTAGCAGCAAGCGAAGTGAATCAGCAAGCGTGAGCACCTCTTCTTCAGCTTCGTCCGGCGCGCGCTCCATGTGCGCGGACACACGCTCGAGCGCGGCCGCGATGAGTTCCGGTTGCGATTCCATCGCGCGCGTGTGCCAGCGCGTCAGCGCGAGCTCTGCTTCGACGCGACGCTCCGCAACCTGGCGCGCCTGCAGCCAGCGCAGCGCCGCTCGGCGCTGTGTCAGCGCGATGAGCAGGCAATAGAAGACGCAGTTCAGCGCGAGTTGGTTGAAGTTGCTCGCCTGCAGCAGCTGTACGTTCCCAAGGACGCCAGTCGCGATGATGATGCGCACTTGGAGGAGCGAGATGCCGAACGAGAGCAGTAGATGCGCAAGTCCTCGCGCGACCCACCAGCGGCCGCGAATCGGGAGCACCGTGCCGAGCCAAAGGACAACGGGTGTAAGCCCCATCCAGGCCGCCGCGGACACCATGTCTGCCCAACTGCCGTCGAGCGCAGATGGCAGCGAATGTCCGAGCGCGCGCCGGTAGAAGTACATCTGGTATGCCCAGAACCACCACGCGGCGATCCAGAACACGATGGCGACGATCGCAATGCGCCACGGATGCGGTGACGTCACGAGGCGAGCGAAACGCCCGGGAGCGGAAGACGCCACGACGGGCGCGGGCATCAGCGGCTCAGATACGGGACCACGTGACGCCGGAGCGCCAAGGTCCGCAGTACCGCGATGCGGCATCATTAGCGTGAGGACGGCGCGGTCGTACGTGTACTCCAGCGTCAACGCGAAGTCGTCGGAAAAGAAACGCGCAAGCCGTTCGCGCGTGTTGCGAAGGCCGATGCCCAACCCCGACCGCGCTGACGCCGAAGGCAGATAAGGATTTGACAGCGTGACACGAACGCGTCCGTCGTCCGTCCGATCGATGGCGAGCATCACCACGGCCACGCTCGCGCTCCCGCCGTGGAGCGCGTGGCGTATTGCGTTCTCCATGAGCGGCTGCAGTATGAGCGGCGGCACGCAGGCCGTGAGCGCGCGCGCATCGATCCGTCGCTCGATGCGCAATGCATCGGCGTGACGCGCCTCGAGAATCGTGAAGTACGCCTCCAGCACACCGAG
>JBBQHJ010000117.1:0-12420 GCA_038323865.1 Gemmatimonadales bacterium | reverse complement strand
GGTGTCATTCCGAGCGAAGTCGAGGAATCTGCACTCCCGTACACTCAAAGATAGCGCCAGCTGAGAACACGCGTGCGACGCTGCCGCGACACGCGCGCACAGCGACATAATCTCGCTCGAGAATTCCGGCAGCCGAGTTCTACCAGGGCGTGAACACCAACTGCGGCGTGATGGTCTTCTCGACGCGCCGTACCTTCAATGATTCGACGACGCCCCCGCCCGCTTCACCGTGAAGTAGAGCACCGTCGACACGCCGAGCACCGCGACCAGTACGCCCGCCTCCTTGAGCGTTGCCGCCGAAAGCAGGTAAAGGCACGCGACAATTGCCGCAATCGGAATCAGCGCACCGCCTCGCAACTGAAAGGCGTTTGCCGTCTGCGGTCCGCGGTCAGCGGTCCGCTGAAGCCACAAGGCGGCTAACGCGCATCCCAGATAAATCAGCACCACCGAAATATTCGCGATGATCACCAGCGTCTCGAACCTGTTCGTCACCGCCAGTCCCCACGCGATAATCGCCTGCACCACGATCGCCACCCATGGCGTGTGATACCGCGGATGCACCGCCAACACCTTCCGCGGCAACAATCCTTCCCGCGCAAACGCGAACAGCGCACGCGGCGCCGCGAGCATCATTCCGCTGAGATAGCCGAACGCAGACACCATCAATCCCACTGAGATCATCGTCGATCCCCAGGGACCGAACACCTTCGCTGCAGCACTGGCCAGCGGCGTCGTACTTCCAACCAGCTCCGCTCCGAGCACGCCCTGCGCAACTACCTGAAGGCCGAGATACAACACCGTGACCCCCGCCATCGCGAGCAAACACGGCACGCGGACCAGTACGCGCCGAGTCACGCACCTCGCCGCTCGGCACCAACGCCGATTCAACGCCGGCGTAGATGAAGATCAGGATGATTGATGCCCGCGAGAGATTCGACGGCGACGGAGCGCCTGTCGTCCAGCGCAGGCTGTCGCCATTGATCGCAAACAGTCCGACCACCAGCAGGAGTAGTAGCGGCACCAGCTTCGCCACCGTGAAGACGAGATTCAGCCGCGTTCCCTGCCGCACCCCTCGGATGTTGATCAGGCTCACGATGGAAAACATCCCTGCCAGAAAAACTGCTCGGCCGCCCCAGCCTGACAGCGCCGGAATGACGTTGCCCACCGCGTCCGCAAAGATCGTCGCCACACCGGGAATGGCCGTCGCGCCAATGAGCCACAGCAGCACACCAACGAGAAAGCCAACATATGGCCCAAGCGTAGCTCCGACGTATGCGTAGGGTCCGCCCGTCAACGACACACGACTTCCAGCTTGCGCTATGCACAACACGATCAAACCCATGAGCAGCGCGCACGCGACGTACGCCACGGGCGTTGCCCCTCCGAGACGGCCGGTGACATCTCGACTACCCGGCACCCGGAAGATGCCGCCGCCCACAGTGACATTCACGATGCTCGCCGCGAGCCCCCACGTACCGATGACACGTAGTAGCTTGCCCTCGGAGCCTGAAGCGTCGTTGCTGTTGGGAATTGCGACGTCCGTCACAAATGACCTTGTCCCGAGTTGATGGGTCCGGACCGTGCATCACGGTACGGAGTTCGCAGCAGAAGCGGCAGCAAGACTAGACCACGCACCATCCACGCGCTACCGCAAACCCGTACACGACCTCACATGACCGCACGCACATCACTTGTTCGCTTGAGCGTCGTCTCGCTCGCAGCACTCTTCGCGCTGAGCGCCACCGCACGCGCACAGAGCATCGTACCGTCGTCGCGACTCGCGATTCCGGTTGCCACCGAGATCACCACGGTCGACAGCGCCGCCACGACGCCGGTGGGCCCCTCACGTGACGCAGCGTCACTCGCGGTTCGCTCCGCCGCCGAGCCGAATCACTCGCCTGCGCCAGCGCCTGCGAAGAGCGGCTTCACGCAGAGCGAAGGACTGATGATCCTCGGTGGCGCGGCCATCCTCACGGGCATCGTAGTTGGCAATAACGCCGGTCACGCAATTTCGGTTGCTGGCGCCGTGGTCGGCCTCATCGGCCTCTACCAGTACCTCCAGTAGCACCAGCCCAGCCGCTCGGCGCCTAGCCGCGCCGGGCGAGCTGCCGTAGTCCCTTGCTCCGCGCGCGGCTCGCCAGCAGGCGGGTACCGTCGCGCATTCGCACTTCAACGCGCGTGGGATCGTGCGATGCGATCGACGCGACGAAGTCCAGATTCACGATGTGCGAGCGATGGATCCGCACGAATCGCTGTGGATCCAGTCGCTCTTCGAATTCCGACAGCGGCACGTAAATGAGATGATTGCGTCCGTGTACGTGCACAGCGACGTAGTCATCTTGCGCCTCGAGTCGTTCGACGTCGTTCACGGAAATCTGAATCGCCTTTCCACGATCGCGAACGAATAGGCGTGCGAGCGGGCCACGCTCACCCGCGCGCTCCAGCACCGTACGAGCACGTGCAACGGAGCCGCGTTCAATCTCGACGACGTCGCCATCAGGACGCACGCGCTCAATCGCCTTTCGCAGGCGCTCAGCCCCGAATGGTTTGAGCAGGTAGTCGACCGCCTCAAGCTCGAAGGCCGCGACGGCATATTGATCCTTAGCCGTCGTGATGATGACGTCGGGATCATTCGGCATTTGTCGCAGCAGCTCGAGACCGGTCATCTCCGGCATCTCGATGTCGAGAAATACCAGGTCGGGCTTGAGCTCGGACACCATGGCGAGCGCACTGCGTCCGTCGCCAGCCTCACCGACAACATCCAGCCAATCGTAGTGCGACAGCATCGTTCGCAGGTGACGTCGTGCGATCGGTTCATCTTCCACGATCACCGCACGAATGATCACGCGTGAACCGCGAGCATTTCAGCGGTGACGTTCTGCGCAACACGCGCTGGCAATGTGATTGTGATGCTGAAGCCCTTCCCGAGGCTCGTGGCAATCGCGAACGATCCGCGCGCTCCATAGCGCGTCGCAATGCGTTGGCGCACGGCGCGCAAACCGACTCCGCGCGCTGTGTTCACCGTCTCGGCAATCGCACCGGGGCCGTCGTCAGAGATATGCAGCGTCAGCACATCATCCGACACCGACGCACGAATGGACATCGTCCCGCCGCCGGCGCGCGGCTCAATGCCGTGCTTGATCGCGTTCTCAACGAGCGGCTGAAGTGTGAGAGACGGGATCATCAGGTCCAGCGCGTCATCATCAATGTCTTCAACCACCGACAATCGCTCCGCAAACCGGAGTTGCTCGAGCCCGAGATAGTCGCGCACGAACACCAGCTCTTCCGCAAGCGTGACTTCTTCGCGCTCGAATCGCTTTGCGTCGAGTACGTAGCGTAGCAGGTCGGCAAGGCGCTCCACGGCATTTTGCGCAACCGCGGGATCCTGACTCACCAGTGCCGAGAGCGTGTGCAATGTATTGAAGAGGAAATGCGGATTGAGCTGGCCGCGAAGCGCATTCAACTCTGCTCGCATGCGTTGCGCGTCGGCTCGCGCAGCGGCGGCCTCACGCTCGCGGAGCCGACCCGTCACGCGTAGCGCATACGACACACCCGCGAGCAGACCGTACACCCACATACCCGAGAGCAGTTGCCACCACGCAAAGGTCGCGGAGATCTGAAGCGCGTTTGTGAGCCCGACTCGCGCGGTCAGATAGAGGACGATCGCGCCAAGCCAGAGCGATGAATAGACAAGCCCCAGAAGTACCTGAAGGAGCACGAACGGAACGAACTTTCGCTCCGGCCATTGCAAGCGACCTGACAACTTCCAGACGAACACGCCGAGCAACGCGGCGCTCACGGCATAGTTGGCGGCGGAGAGCCATGCCTCCGCCATCGGGACGTCGCGCATTCGCGTTAGAATGCTGCCATAGCCAATCAGCAGAGGTAGCCACGCCACGCTGTAAAGCGTCCATCCCTTCCAACTCTGCGACATCACTTGCTCCTACTTGCTTGCGGCGGGAATGAGCACGTAACTCACCCATGAATAGCCTGGCTCGATCTCGAGCGCCTTCTTGTACGCGGCCAGTGCCTCGGCCTTCTTGCCTTGCTTGTCGTATGCCTGGCCGAGCCACGCGTACGCCTCCGCCTTGCCCCACGAGGGTTCTGGCGCAGGCGGAGCATCCGTCACGTACAATTCCACGGCTTGCGTGAACAGTTTCAGCGCCTGATCAAGACCGCCGCCGTACTCGGGTGGTGTGAACATCGCGCCCTGGCCCGCAACGAGGAAGACGCGCGGATTCCTCCCGCCAAGTCCGCGCGCTTCCATCGACATACGCTGGATCTCCATGCCAAGCGTCATTCCGAGCGATGGATCTGCATTGATCTGCCGTCCATAGATCGCCGTCAACAGCGCATAGCTCTCGGCCATCGGCCTCTTTTCGATCGAACGCTCGAGAAAGATGCGTGCACTGTCATTCAGCGCGGCGAGCTCACCGGGTGCCTTGGTCGCTGAGAGGACATTCAGCAGCCGATACGTGGCGTAGCCCTGATAGTGAAGTAACAGTGCATCGTTGGGAAACGCGACGAGCGCGCGACCGAGCATGGTTCGCACATCCACCAGTGCGGTGGTGCCTCCACTCATGGCCGCGGCGTCAATTTCCTTACGCGCCGAATCGGCCCACTTGGCGGCGCCGGTGAGTGATTGCCCGTTGAGTGATTGTGCCAGGACAATGGCGAGTATTCCGAGGCGAGCACGCATGATCAGTTCTTGATGAAGGTGAGTGATCCGCCGACATAAACGGAGCGATTGAAGAGGCTGCGAATGGGAATACGACGGGTGTAGTCCTCGTTGTAGCGGATCTGGTAGACGTTCGATTTGTCCATCAGATTGTTCAGCGCAAGGAAGAACACGCCCGCCATGTTGCGATTGATGCGCTGGTAGTGGCTCATCGAGAGGTCGATGCGAGTGAAGGGGTCGATGCGCTCGCTGTTCGGCGCGCCGTAGACGGGCTCGTACGCGGAGGCGTTTTTCGCAGCGCCAATCACGGGGGTAAATGGCTTACCCGTCGCATACCGGTACGCGCCACTCAGGCTCCAACCACTCGGCATGGGGACGTCCAGCACGGCGGTGCCAGACCAGGTCACGTCGAACGGCGCGGGAGCCATCAGACCACTCACGGGCTCGGTGCGACGTGAATTCACATAGCTCACGGCCATGCGCCCGCCCATTCCGTTCTTGAGGTAGCCGCGGAGAAATGCGTCGGCGCCGCGCGCATCACCAATTCCGTGACCGACGACTTTCTTTTCGCGCGAGAGCTGCGCGAGCTCAGAGTATTGCTTGTCATAGACCTCGAGTCGCGCGAGCGGCGACTTCTCCCCTTCACCGCTGCCCGCCTGCATGCCGATCACCGACTGCTCCGATCGCATGGGCGGCAGGGCAGGCGCGCCGAGTGACTGATCGTAGTACAGCGGGTCAGCGACTTGGTGGTAGACGCCCCATGCACCAGTGAGCGCAACGCTCTCCGTCAACTGGAACGCCGTCGAGAAACGCGGATCGAGCGTGCGCTGCATCGCAAGCGAGCCTCGGTCGGTGCGCAGCCCCGCCACGACGCGGAGGCGATCCACGACACGTGCGTCCCCTTCGACGAACGCGCCTGCTCTCGTGCCGCGCACATTCGAATCGAACAGCGCACGGTTGGTCGTCGGCAGCGAGCCATCGAAGTGACTCGACCGCCAGTCCGCTTCGCCACCAGCGCGGAACGTGCAATTCTCCATCGGCGACCATGCCGTTTGCGCGAATACCTGTGTGAGCTCTTCGACATTTCCCAACTCGAACGGGCCGAACACTTCCGCGCGGTTCGCCGTGGCGTATGAAACGCTTATCATCGGTGCGAGCGATCCGTACACATCCTTCCAAGACGCCTGCGTCATGGTCGAACGTACGTCGTTCGAGTAGCCGCCGTCCGTCGACGGGTCCGTCTTCGCGATGCCGAGCGCGTTGGTGCGGTTGATCGCGAACGTCCGCACTTCGCCGGAGGGCCGGTAGTTCCACACCACGCTCGCACTCAGATCATGACCGTTCGGCGGTGGCGTGTAGTCGCGCGTGCTGCCATTGAGCCGCATCAGGAGATCGATGTTACTCAGCGCCGCTGTGGCATGCACACCAATGCCGTGATCCAGCGCGAGGTCTGCTCCCGCCGAGACGGCGGCGAGGCCTGCGACGACTGTGGCCGTCGTGGACGTGGGGCGTCCACGCGTGTGCAGGTCGGCCACGCCAGAAAGTACATTGCCGTACCGAGCCCCGAAGCCGCCCGACGAAAAGAAGATGCCCTCGAGCAGAAAGGGGTTCACTGTGGTGGTGAAGTTTCCCGTCGGCGTTTCGTAGTTGTACGGCGAGAGCATCGCGGCGTCGTTGAGCAGCACCTTGGTCTCAGTCACATCGCCGCCGCGCACGAACAGGCCGGTGCCTTCATCGACATTCTGTACGCCAGGCAACGTCTGAATCGCGCGCGCTACATCGGCCGTTGCGCCCGGCGTACTCGCCACCTGGAGCGACGTCAGTGACGCGCGTCGGTCGTCGCCCGCCGTATAGCTGCCCGCCTGCACGACAAACGGCGTGAGCGCCGCTGCCTGTGCCTCCATGACCACAACGACGCTGTCGCCTGGCAAAACGCGCTGCTGCACGAGACGGAATCCGAGGTGGCGGATCGTCAGCGTCAGGGAATCGCGCTGTTGCGTGCGAATCGTGAATCGTCCATCCGCGTTGGTCGTCGTTCCCTCGAGTGTTTCGAGCACGAACACATCGGCACCCGCCAGTGGCGCGTTGTTCGCAGTGACTGCACCATGAATGGCGCGGGACGCAGCTTGCGCACTCGCCTGCACCGCAAACATGCACATCACGCCGGTCACAACTGCGGCAAGGACTGATGGTCTCATCATGAGCCACCCTACTTGCCTTGCAGCGCGCCGGTTACAAGGATTCGGCGAACCGTCTAAACGACTCGGTGAATGGATACGAAAAAGACGCCCTCGTCACCCCGCGTAGCGCTCGTACTCGGTGGCGGAGGACTGAAGGGCTTTGCGCATATCGGCGTGTTGCGCGTGCTCGAGGAAACCGGAATCGTCCCCGACGTGATCGCGGGAACGAGCATTGGAGCATTAATCGCTGCGTCGTATTGCAGCGGCATGCCCGTCGATGAGCTCGAGGAACGTGCCGCGGCCCTCAAGCGGAAGGATCTCTTTCGCGTGAATCACTTCGGCATGCTGCTCGACCGCATGAAGTCGCGTTCCATCTATCTGGAAGAGCCGTTGCGCATGCTCTGCGAGGGCGCAATTCCGGAGGGCGACTTCACGACGCTCCCCCGTCGTCTCTTCGTCAATACCGTTGACCTCGACCGCGGCGCCCGTGTCGTCTGGGGATTGCCCGGGCTGGAACACGTCAGCGTTCGCGACGCGGTCTATGCCTCCTGTGCCCTGCCCGGTTTTTTTCCACCGGGACAAGTGGGCGATCGCAGTTGTGTTGACGGTGGCGTGGTCGACAACCTGCCCGTCTCTGTCGCATCGCACTTTGCCGACATCATCATTGCCGTCGACGTGGGCAGCTCCGACACGCCGAAGGAATCCGGCATTGCCGCCGAGGGCTTCGCGTCGATCTACATGCGGTCGGCGACGATGATGATGCATGCACTGCAGCAGTTCCCCCTCGAGCACTGGCAAGGCCCGCCCATGGTCCTCGTGCGGCCGAAGTTGGACGACGCCAACTGGCTGAGCTTTACGAACACGCCCGCGACCATCGCAGCGGGATACAAGGCCGCGAAGCGATCGCTGATTCGCTTCAAGTCGTATTTCGACCGGACGGGTTGTGTGTTCCCGCGCCGGCGCGTGCAGATCGACGTCGACCGCGACAAATGCGTGAGCTGCGGAACGTGCGTCACCCTCGCGCCCTCTATCATGGGCATGGACGCCGCCGGCAAGGCGTTCGCACGCACGCAGATCGTCGAGTGGTCGCCGGCCGACGGCGGCTTCGTCCACGAATGCCCCACCTTGGCCATCTCCGCGCGCAATGTCGATCACCGCGGGGACCCGCAGCAGGAGGAGGCGCCGCATGATCCGACGCCCAGTTCTTCTCCCGGCTAGTGCGCGTTGGTCGTTGGTATTTACCGTGTGTTTGGAATGTGCTGCCGGTAGAACCAGGGCTTGGGCCCAAAGTATAGAAGCACGCCGTTCTCCAGTTCCGTGCCGCGCAGGTAGTTCATGAGTTGCTCGGGAGCGGTCGGGTCCAGCCGGCGCCCTGCCTTGTTCTCGATGATGAGGACATCATTCACCACCATGTCGGCGACGTCCCATCCGACCGCTTGGCCCTCGAACAGCACGCGAATGACCACGTCGCGCCGCACGGCAAACCCGCGCCGCGTGAGAACGCGCTCGAGTGCATTCGCGTAGATCTTCTCGCGAAATCCGTATCCAAGTCTGTTGTAGACGTAGTAGAACTCGCCAATAACACCACGGACGATTTTCTCTACCTCTTCGTCGGCATTTCGAGGCATCCGCCAAACTGGCGCCTCAAATGAGAAACGGTCTCACCAATTTGTGGCACGTGGAATCGTTACCACGCGTCGAGAGGAAATTCGCCGCTATTCCGCAGTTTTCGCTGTGGTAGCTCTACGAGCCGTTCAACGTTTCTTGTTTTCCGGATCTGTCGGGCCATAAAAACAAAAACCAACACATACCTGCGAATTGCAGTGATTCGCTGTTGTTCAGCAGTTCTCGTTCTACCAGCCGTTCAACGTTCTCTTGCCTTGCACAGCTATAAAGCAGAAACGACCAGATGATCTGCGAATTGCAGTCATTCGCCGCTATTCAGCAGTTTTCGCCCTGATAGCTCTACGAGCCGTTCAACGTTTCTTGTTTTCCGGATCTGTCGGGCCATAAAAACAAAAACCAACACATAACTGCGAATTGCAGTGATTCGCTGTTGTTCAGCAGTTCTCGCTCTACCAGCCGTTCCACGTTCTCATGCGTTGCACAGCTAATAAGCCAGAAACGACCAGATCTGCGAATTGCAGTCATTTGCCGTTATTCAGCAGTTTTCGCCCTGATAGCTCTACAAGCCGTTCACCGTTTCTTGTTTTCCGGATCTGTAGGGCCATAAAAACAAAAACCAACAAATAACTACGAATTGCAGTGATTCGCCGTTATTCAGCAGTTCTCGCTCTGCTAGCCCTACCAGCCGTTCAACGTTCTCATGCGTTGCACAGCTATTAAGCCAGAAACGACCAGATGATCTGCGAATTGCAGTCATTCGCCGTTATTCAGCAGTTTTCGCCCTGATAGCTCTACAAGTCGTTCAACGTTTTTGGTTTCCGGATCTGTAGCGCTATTACAACAAAAACGAACGAATAACCGCGAATTGCACTGATTCGCCGTTATTCAGCAGTTTCGCCTTGATAGCTCTACAAACCGTTCAACGTTTTTTTGTTTTTCGGATCTGTACGGAAGCTGCAACGATGTACACCTAAAAACTCACAACGAAGACAACAACCGAACAATTCGCTCATACGTTTCAACGGCTCGTTGCAGATCAGAGATCTCGACAAACTCTCGATCGGTGTGAGCAACGTGAATTGTGCCCGGACCATAGAGATACGGTGTGCCCCACGACGGCATCGCCGGAATATCCGTCGCGAATGCCACAACCGAAGTCTCGAATCCCGGCAATGTGCCCAGCCGAACCGGCGGCACCTCGATGCTCCGCTCCACAGAAGCGCGCCCGGCCGCCCACGCAGAAAGCGCTTCATAGACATCGTCACCCGACGTCACCGTACGCGCCATCAAACGCGCCTCGGCACTCGGCGCAATCACATTGTCCGCCACGCCGCCGGAAAGTTTTCCGATGTTCACGGTGGTGTCGCCAAGCAACACGTCACTGGGCAGCGCCACCGTATCGAGCGTCGCCAGCAACTCCACGAGCGCCTTCGTCGCGGACTTGCCGAGATGCGGATACGCCGAGTGCGCCGCCAGACCTTCGGTACGCACCACAAACCGGATCGCGCCCTTCGTGCCAAGCGCCAGCGTGCTTTCCGTCGGCTCTCCGTTTACCAGCGCGCGACTTACGAATCCCGTGCGAGTACGCCACTCGTCCGCCGCGTGCGCGCCATCGTGCGTTGTTTCCTCGCCCACTACAAACAGCATCGCCACCGGCAGCCCATCCGCACGGATACGTTCGGCCGCACACACCATCGAAGCGGCAATGCCCTTCGCATCGCACGAGCCGCGACCATGAATGGACTCGCCATCACGCCGCGGCGGAATGTACGGCGGCACGGTGTCGAGATGCGTGGAAAGCGTCACGTACGGCCCGTCGCCATGTGTCGCGAGCACGTCGAAGCGGCCATCACTCACCGGAATGCGCGTCACGCGCCAGCTACGCGCCTCCAGCCCGGCAGCAAATGCCGTCGTCAGTGCAGTCTCGTTTCCGCTCGTCGACTCGAACGACATCAGCCATTCGGTCAGCAATGCGACATCGTCTGGTAATTGCGTCATTGCCCCGAAGAATACCCGCCCGCCGCTCGGCGTGCAGCGAGACCTGCGCCCGTTGTCGTCCTGAGCGCAGCGAGGGACCTGCTTTTCCCTCGCACCTCGCCCCTCGCGCCCCGCACCTGTTATCTTCCTCCCAGCCTGCCATTGGAGCGCAGCTCGTGGCAGTGGCTCAGTTCTCCACAGTCGCTCGGCAATGAGATCCCGCAGCGACACCGCGAGACCAAAGCAATGACGTCACTGAATTCATTCGGTAGCCGCGCGACGCTCGATGTCGCCGGCAAGTCGTACACCATCTATCGCCTCGACGCGCTCAGCAAAGCGTCCAACGGCAACAGCGATCGCCTCCCGTTCAGCCTCAAGATTCTCCTCGAGAACCTGCTGCGAAACGAAGACGGCGCCTTCGTCAAAAAGGCCGACGTCGAGTCCATGGCCGGCTGGAACGTGCAAGGAAAGGTTGAGAAGGAAATCGCCTTCCGCACCGCACGCGTACTGCTTCAGGACTTCACCGGCGTCCCCGCCGTGGTCGACCTCGCCGCCATGCGCGACGCCCTCTCGGCACTCGGTGGCAATCCGCAGCAGATCAATCCGCTGCAACCCGTTGACCTCGTCATCGATCATTCGGTACAGGTCGACGAATACGGCAGCGAAGCGGCGTTCCTGCTCAACACCAATCTCGAATTCGAGCGCAACGTCGAGCGCTACGTCTTCCTCCGCTGGGGACAGGACGCCTTCAAGAACTTCCGCGTCGTTCCCCCCGGCACCGGCATCTGCCATCAGGTCAATCTCGAGTATCTCGGCCAGACAGTCTTCGTGAACAAGGAGACCGGCGAGGCCTACTGCGACTCACTCGTCGGCACGGATTCACACACGACGATGATCAACGGACTTGGCGTGTTGGGCTGGGGGGTTGGCGGCATCGAAGCCGAAGCCGCCATGCTCGGCCAGCCGGTGTCGATGCTGATTCCCGAGGTCGTCGGCTTCAAGCTCCACGGCAAACTGCCCGCCGGCACCACGGCGACCGATCTCGTGCTCACGGTCACCGAGATGCTTCGCAAGAAGAAGGTCGTCGGCAAGTTCGTCGAGTTCTACGGCGCCGGTCTTTCGAGCCTGAGCCTCGCCGATCGCGCGACCATCGCGAACATGGCGCCCGAATACGGTGCAACGATGGGCTTCTTCCCCGTCGACACCGAGACGCTCAAGTATCTCCGACTCAGCGGCCGAGCCGAGGAGCATGTTGCGCTCGTCGAGGCTTACACCAAGGCGCAGGGACTCTTTCGCACCGACGACACGGCCGATCCGGTTTTCACCGACACGATCGAGCTCGACCTCTCCACTGTCGTGCCGAGCCTCGCCGGCCCGCGTCGTCCGCAAGATCGCGTGCCGCTCACTGGCGTTGCACAGAACTACAAAGACGCGCTCAAGGCCGATCTCGATAAGCTCACAACACCCGTCGTCCCGAAGCCAAGCGGTGCCGCACTCGCAGCAACCGCACCGGCACTGGCGCAGGATCTCATGCGCTCCGACGCCGAGGGCATGGACCAGCCGACGTATCACGATCACCCGGGCACGGTCTGCGACTACAACGGCCAGAGCTTCAACCTGAAGCACGGCGCCGTCGTCATTGCCGCTATCACGAGCTGCACCAACACGTCGAATCCCGGCGTCATGCTCGCCGCTGGCCTGCTCGCGCGTAACGCCGTGAAGAAGGGACTCACCGTCAAACCGTGGGTGAAGACCTCGCTCGCCCCGGGCTCCAAGGTCGTTACCGATTACTTCAACGCCGCCGGCGTCACCGAGTATCTCGACAAGCTCGGCTTCAATCTCGTCGGATACGGCTTCACCACATGCATCGGGAATTCCGGTCCGCTACCCGATCCAATCGCAGCAGCAATCGACGAAGGCAAGTTGTTCGTCGCAAGCGTTCTCTCTGGCAATCGCAAT
>JBBQHJ010000116.1:0-12442 GCA_038323865.1 Gemmatimonadales bacterium | reverse complement strand
CGGCGAACGTCGTTGCCACCATGCTCGCGCCGGCCAGCCACCAGGACACATTGCGCCCCGAGAGAAAATATTCTTCAATGCTCTCGCCGCCCTTCTTGGTGAAGACGAGACCAATGCCCATCGAGAGCGCGAAGTAGGCGATGACGATCGCCCAGTCGATCGCGGTGAGATTCATGGCTTGGTTTGCGGGGAGGTTGGCATGCGAGCCTCCATGGCGCGCACGACGTCGGGTTTGAGCAGTCGCATCGTGGCGTCGGACACCGCGGCGCGCACCGGCGTGATCTTACTGTGCTCGCGAGTGGGATTCACGCGATTGGTGAGCAGGATGATGTAGAGGTCGTGCTGTGGGGCAATGATGATCGATGTCCCCGTAAAGCCGGTGTGCCCGAATGCGGGACGCGTCATGAAGCGCCCGAACCACGTGTCTTTCGGCGTATCCCATCCAAGCGCTCGGCTCGAAAACGTGGAGTCGTTCACAGTCGTGAACAGCTTGATCGTTGCGCGACTGGCGAGCGTGCCGCCCTCGAACGTGCCACCGTTCAGGTACGTTCGTGCGAGCCTCTCGAGGTCACTCGCACTGCTGAAAATTCCGGCGTGACCTGACACTCCGCCCACGAAGTACGCGCGTTCGTCATGCACCATGCCGCGTACGAGACGCTTGCGCTGCAGCGTATCGCGCTCAGTTGGTGCGATGCGCGGCCGCAGTGCGAACGGAGGACGAAACATCGTCTCGTCCATGTGCAGCGGCTTGAACACATTGTCATGCAGATACATGTCGAGCGATTGGCCGCTCACCTGTTCGACGAGTCGGCCGAGGACGAACGCGCCGATGTCGCTATACACCATCTTCACGCCGGGCAGTGTGTCGAGCGGCGTCCAGTACATGAGCTTTGCGACGCTGTCCGGATCGTGCGTGATTTCGTCGTATGGCTTCGAACCGCGCGGCCAGTCGGGTGGCAATCCGCCCGAGTGCGTGAGCAGTTGACGCACCCTCACCATCTCCTTGTGTGTGCCGGTCCAGTCGGGGAGATATTTCTGCACCGGTGCATCGAGGTCGACTTTCTTCTGCTCGACCAGTTGCATCAACGCCGACGTGAAGCCGACGACTTTGGTCAGTGACGCCAGGTCCCACAGCGTGTGCGCGTCGGGGGCAGGAGAGGGAGCCCAGTCGATGTGCCCCGCAGTTACTCTGACCAACATGCCGCTGTGCGTCCCGACGACGGCAATGGCTCCGGGGAACGCGCTGTCGGCGACTCCCTTGTCGAGAATTGCCTGCAGGGTGCGTTCGAGCGAGTCTCGGCTCGGCTTCGCGAGTCGGGCAGATTCGCGATTCGCGCGGTTCTGCGCCTCAGCCGTGACGGGGGCGAGGGTGAGAACCACATAGGCCATTGCGAGCGTGGCGTGTCTCAGGTGCATTGAGCGAGGAATGCGTGAAGGCGATGCGAATAGACCGCGATGATGTGGCCAGTTGTCACGCCCACCGCAAGGTGGCGCGACCGATCGCCGCAGGATAATGTGCAGCAGCGCCCGCCAGCCGTGCACACGTCTTGCAACTGGCGCGCTCGGCTGATCGACCCAAGAACTCCACGAGGAGCCGTTCAATGAGAGCTACCCCGAGAGTCGCGATGCTGGTGCTTGCCCTCACTGCTGCCGCATGTGGTCAGCGGCAGGTTGAGGTGCGTACCGCTCCGACACCTACAAATACCGAGCAGGCCGTTCAGGTCACGAATAACCTGAGCCAGGCCGTGAACGTGTATGTCACACCAACGGGCGGATCGGAGCTGTTTCTCCGCCAGGTGCCCGCCAACACCGTAGAGCGCGTCGCGGTGCAGGGCGTCGCGAGCGGAACATCCGTAATCTTCAAGGCTGTTACCCTCGATGGTTCGCGCACCTATCAGAGCCGCAATGTCACCCTGACGGGGATGTACGCCTGGCCCGTACCCTGAGGGGCGAGGCGCGAGGAGCTTTGATTGTGAGCCGATTGAGCGAGTATTTGCGCGTTGGTTGAGTGGAGGCCCTCGCAGCGAGGCGGCGTGAGCCGCCGATGCGTCCTCGCACCTCGATCCTCGCACCTTGGTTGCCCATGTCGGTGATTCCCAATAACTTTCAACGCTGGAGCACTTGCTCCGGCTCGATTGTTTTTGTGCCATCCGTTTCCGCTGCGCGTCTGCTCGGCCGCGGGACTGCCATGCGTAGCGGAGTCGCATGAAGCTTCTGCCCGACTGGGTTACAAACGGCTATCTGCGCCTCATCGATCCAGTCGCGAACTGGTTGGTGAAGCGGCGGGTGCACCCGAACACCATTACGGTCTTCGGAACGTTGTGTACCGTCTCGGGCGGAATCATCTACGCGACCGGTCACATTCGAACCGGTGGCTGGTTCCTCTCCATTACGGCGCTGTTCGACGTGCTCGATGGCACGGTAGCGCGGCGTTCAAACCGAAGCTCCACATTCGGTGCGTTTCTCGACTCGACCCTCGATCGGCTTGCCGACGGGTTCGTGTTGGGCGGTCTGGCGGTGTTCTACGCTACCAGTCCGGATCACGGCAGCATCCGCCTCATGATCACCGCGTTGCTCGGGCTCATGGGTGCGTTTCTCACGTCGTACACTCGTGCACGGGCGGAATCGCTCGGGCTCGATGCAAAGATGGGCCTCGTGCAACGTCCGGAGCGCGTGGTCCTCATGGCAGCGCCGCAGGCGTTGTTCGGCCTGGTGTTCGGCGGCTGGGCGCTGGCAATCATCGTTGTTACTCTGACCGTTACGGCCTGGATCACGGTGATCCAGCGTGTGGCGTACGTCTACAAGGCGACCACGCGAGCGGAAGAAGCCGAAGCGCACACGGAGGCCGAGGCACGTCCTCGCTTCTTTGCGCGTAAGCGGCAACCGCGGCCTCTGCTCAAAGGAGAATAGTTCGTGCAAGGTTCAGCTTCTGAGGCACGCCCCACCGTCAAGCCCGCCGCCGGCAAGCTCGGCATCCTTACCCCCGGACTCGGCGCTGTGGCGACGACGTTCATGGCCGGCGTGGAGAGCATCCGCCGCGGGTACACGCAGCCAATCGGCTCGCTCACGCAGATGGCGACCATTCGCCTTGGCAAGCGCACCGAGAATCGCACGCCGCTCATCAAGGAGTTCGTTCCGCTTGCCGACTTGAACGACATCGTGTTCGGCGCGTGGGATCCGATTCCCGATGATGCCTACACGGCGGCGAAGAAGGCGGGCGTGCTCGAAGACAAGCACCTCGAGCCGCTGAAGGATTTCCTCTCGGCCATCAAGCCGATGCCGGCCGTGTTCGAGAACAAGTATGTCACACGCATCAACGGCACCAACGTCAAGAAGGGTAAGACCAAGCGCGATCTCGCCGAGCAGCTCCGTCAAGACTTGCGCGATTTCAAGGCGAAGAACAAGTGCGATCGTCTCGTCGTCGTCTGGTGTGCATCGACGGAAATCTTCATCAAGGCCGGCCCGCAGCACGCCACGCTCGAGCAGTTCGAGAAGGCGATGGACAACAATGACGACGCGATCGCGCCGTCGATGCTGTACGCCTACGCGTGCATCATGGAGGGGGTCCCGTTCTGCAATGGCGCGCCAAATTTGTCCGTCGATCTCCCCGCGCTCATCCAGCTCGCCAACGACAAGGGCATTCCGATCTCCGGTAAGGATTTCAAGACCGGCCAGACCTGGATCAAGACCGTGTTGGCACCAGGCCTCAAGGCCCGCATGCTCGGCCTCGCCGGCTGGTACTCCACGAACATCCTCGGCAATCGCGACGGTGAAGTGCTCGACGATCCGGCGTCGTTCAAGACGAAGGAAGAGTCGAAGCTGTCGGTGTTGCACAACATTCTTCAGCCGGAAAAGTATCCGTCGCTGTATCAAGGGTTCTCGCACGTCGTGCGCATCAACTACTACCCGCCGCGCGGCGACAACAAGGAAGGATGGGACAATATCGATATCGTCGGATGGATGGGCTATCCGATGCAGATCAAGGTTAACTTCCTCTGCCGCGATTCGATTCTTGCCGCTCCGCTGGTGCTCGATCTCGCGCTGTTCTCGGACTTCGCGCATCGCGCCGGCATGAAGGGCATTCAGGAGTGGCTGTCCTTCTATTACAAGAGCCCCATGGCTGCGCCTGGCCTCCAGCCTGAACACGACCTGTTCATTCAGCAGACGAAGCTCAAGAACACGCTGCGTCACCTGATGGGTGAAGAGCAGATCACGCATCTGGGCCTGGAATACTACCAGTCGTGAGCTCGCGCCTCGCGCCTCGTACCTGGACGCTGCCGCTCATCGCGGCAGCGTTCCTGGTTTCGTGTGGCCCCCCGAGAAAGCCGGAACTGCGCCAAGGTTCGCCGAGCTATCTCTTTACGATCACCTCCGATCCCGTTCCGCCGCGTGCGCGTGAAGACGTGATCTACACGATCACGGTCAAGGACAAGAAGACGGGCCAGCCCGTCGAGACCGGCGAAGGGCGCATCTTCGCCAACACACGCGACATGTCCCGGACATACGACGGCTTCGTCAAGGCGCCGCAGGTGGGCACCTACTCGGCCAAGCTGAATTTCGTCATCTCAGGGCAGTGGGCCATTGGTCTGCAGTTCCACAGTGACTCAACCAAGCCACTCGAAAAAACCGAGTGGATGCAAGACGTGCTTCCCGATCGCAGCAAAACACCGTAATGCGCCATTTCTTTCGTAGTCATAGCACGCCCGCTGACGCACTCGTCATCGCGGATCGATTCTTCGCCGAGCTCGGACTCACCATCGTCACTACCACGGCGCGCACGCGCCAGCTCACGGGTGCACTCGGCGCAATGAAGTTGAGCGTCAAGGCCGAGGGCGGACACTACACCTTCGTCGAGGTCGTCACCGACCAGATGGGGGAGAGTCGGTTGGATCGCAACGTGAAGAAGTTCTTCGTGCATCTGCATCGCGCCGACGATCCCTCGCACGCCCTCGAAGCTTCGTACTGATGGCACGATCGCGGGCGGCCGATGCGGCGACGCTCACGCGCGCGCAACGGCTCGAACTCTACTATTGGATGCGACTGACCCGTTCCCTCGAGGAACGGCTCGTCAACCTGTACCGGCAAACCAAGGTCGTCGGTGGGCTCTTTCGCTCGCTCGGCCAGGAAGCTGACTCGGTTGGCAGTGCCTATGCCCTGCGACAGGGTGACATCCTCTCGCCTCTGATCCGTAATCTCGGATCCATGCTCGTGAAAGGAGCAACGCCCCTCGAGATTCTCAAGCAGTACATGGCGAAGACAGATTCTCCGACGCGCGGGCGCGAGTTGAATATTCATTTCGGCGACACCGACCGCGGTTTCATTGGACAGATCTCTCCGCTTGGCGACATGGTGCCCGTGATGGCGGGCGTGACGCTCACGTTCAAGATGCGTGGCGAGGATCGCGTTGGTCTCGTGTACGTCGGTGATGGTGCGACGTCGACGGGCGCCTTTCACGAGGGCATCAACTTCGCGGCTGTGCAGCGATGCCCGCTCGTCGTGGTCATCGAGAACAACGGTTACGCGTACTCGACCCCGACGAGCAAGCAGAGTCTCGTCAAGCAATTCGCCGACAAGGCATTGGGCTACGGCATTCCGGGCGAAACGGCAGACGGCAACGATGTCATTGCCACCTACGAAGCGACCAAGCGAGCCGTCGATCGTGCGCGCAGTGGTGGCGGGACGTCGATCGTCGAGTTGATGACGTATCGCCGCAAGGGCCACGCGGAGCACGACAATCAGTCGTACGTCCCGGCGGGTGAAGGAGAGCGCTGGGCCGCCGAGAACGATCCCATCGATCGCTACATCGCGCGGATTACGAGTGAAGGCGTGAAGCAGCCGGAACTCGACAAGCTCGACGCGCGGGTTCGTCGCGAGATTGATGAGGCCACCGACATTGCTGAGCAGTCGGGGGTGCCCGAGCCACTCGATGCGCTCGAAGGTGTTTATGCGGATCCGCCGCGCGCACGGCCGCTCTGGTTCCGTGAGGGGAAAGAGTCGGCAGTAGAAAAGAACGAGCGCGCCGAAGGTTGGGGTACGTACGACACGGGGCACGTCTGATGGCCGAAATCACCTATCTCGAGGCCATTCGCGAGGCGTTATTCGAGGAAATGGAGCGCGACGCCAACGTCTTCTGCATTGGCGAAGACATCGGCGCGTACGGTGGTGCGTTCAAGGTCACCGAGGGTTTGCTCGCCAAGTACGGTGAGTCTCGCGTCATCGACAGCCCGATTTCCGAAATCGGGATCGTTGGGGCGGCCGCGGGCGCCGCGCACATGGGAATGCGGCCGGTGGTCGAGATGCAGTTCATCGACTTCATCGCGAACGCATACGACATGCTCACCAACTATGTGGCGACGGCGCGCTATCGCGCATTCCTGCCCTGTCCGATGGTGGTGCGCGGCCCGAGCGGCGGCTACGTGCGTGGCGGACCATTCCATTCGCAAAACCCTGAAGCCGGCTTCATCCATACACCTGGACTCAAGGTCGTCTATCCGGCGACCGCCGAAGATGCCAAGGGTTTGATGAAGGCCGCCATCCGAGACGACGACTGCGTGCTTTTCTTCGAGCACAAGTATCTGTATCGCCGGATCAAGGGCACCATGCCGGCGGGGGATCATGTCGTACCGATCGGCAAGGCACGCATTGCGCGAGAGGGACGCGATCTTTCCGTGATTACCTACGCCGGCACCGTGCACAAGGCGTTGGAGGCCGCGGAGCAGGTGGAACGGGAGGATGGCCTAAGTGTCGAGGTGATCGATCTGCGTTCGCTCTCGCCCCTCGACGACGACGCAATCCTCGCTACCGTTCGTAAGACCAATCGGGTGCTTGTTGTGCACGAGGACACGAGGACCGGTGGAATCGCCGGGGAAATCACGGCTCGCATCAATGAGTCGTGCTTCGAATGGCTCGATGCTCCGGTACTGCGCGTGACCGCCCATGATGTGCCACTCCCTTATGCTCCGTCGCTCGAGGACTTCGTGCTGCCACAAACTTCCGATATCGTGTCGGCACTTCGTCGTCTCGCGGCGTACTGACCATGGCTGACGAACCGAAGTCGCCAAAGCAGGAGTCGGGACAGACGGATGGTGGCGTCTGGCCTTATGTTGGTGTTGGCTGTATGTGCGCGGTTGCGGGTTTGGCCGCGGGCGGCATGATTGCTGTTTTCATTTCCAAGATCGTTGGTGCTGTCACGCACTGCACGCCCGATGCAGAAACGGGTGCGCCGTGCGACTGGAGCACCTACTGGACGTGGGGTGCATGGATCGGCTTGATCCTGCTGCCCTCCTTTGTTTTGTGGCGGATGCGGAAGGGACGCGCCGCTGCTCGAAACTCCGAAGTCAGAGGACCTCGCAGTGGCTCGCATTGATATCATCATGCCCCAGATGGGCGAATCGATCGCCGAGGGGACGTTGTCGAAGTGGTTGAAGAAGGTCGGCGATGAGGTAAAGCGCGACGAGCCGATCTTCGAGATCAGCACGGATAAGGTCGACGCCGAAATTCCGGCGCCGTCGGCGGGCGTGCTGGCCGAAATCATTGTGACAGAGGGACAGACCGTCGCGGTGCAGACGGTGGTCGCGCGCATCGAGACGGAGAAGGGCGCGTCGATCGCACCTGCTGCCGCGTCGCCGGCTCCAGTTGCGGCGTCCGCTCCAGCGGGGCCCCCCCCCCACACTGAATCTACGGCGCCAGCCACAGCGCCCTCGCATCCTTCGCCTGCACCCGCAACCACTCCAGTGCGAACCGGCGGCAACGGACTCGAGGATCGCCTTCGCACCAAATCGTCACCGCTCGTTCGCAAAATCGCCGCTGAGCACGGCATTGAGATCGCCGCAATGACCGGCTCCGGAATTCAGGGCCGCGTCACGAAGCGCGACATCGAGCAGTTCATTGACTCCGGTGCGGCCGCGCAGCAGACGTCGCGTCCGTCCATGCATGCGCCGTCGGGCGTCGTGCAGCATGGACCCGCGCCCGAGCCATGGACGGGCGACAAGGTCGAAGCGATGTCGAAGATCCGCACCCTCACGAGCGATCACATGGTCGCGTCGCGTCATACCAACGCGCACGTGACGTCGTTCTTCGAAATCGATCTCACCCGCGTTGCACGGATCCGTCAAAAGCAGCGCGCCGCGTTTGAAGCGCAGACCGGTCAGAAGCTGACCTACCTGCCCTTCATCACGAAGGCTGTCGTCGACACACTCAAGAAATTCCCTGTCCTGAACGCTGCCGTCTCCGGCACGAACATCATTTACCGCAAGCAGTACAACATCGGCATCGCCGTTGCGCTCGACTGGGGGCTCATTGTTCCCGTCGTGAAGAATGCGGACGATCTTTCCATCAGCGGCCTTACGCGGAGCATCAATGACCTCGCGGATCGTGCGCGGAATAAGCGCCTCAGGCCGGAAGAAGTGCAGGGCGCAACGTTCACGATCACGAATCCCGGTGTCTTTGGCTCTCTGATGGGCACCCCCATCATTCCCCTCGGCACGTCCGCCATTCTCGGGCTCGGTGCGATCGAGAAGCGTCCGAAGGTCATCACTGGTCCCGACGGCGAAGACACCATCGCGATTCGAACGTGTGCGTACTTCTCGCTCTCGTTCGATCATCGTATCGTCGACGGCTCCGACGCCGACAAGTTCCTCGCCTCGCTGAAGCAGTCTCTCGAAAGCGTCTCCGACGCCGCCGTCTGACCATGCCGCGCTGTCTCACCATCCAGCGCACGCTGGTCACGCCGCCCGATCGGCAACGATTCGCCGAGCGGTTGGTGCGGAAGCGCGAGTACTACGCACAGGCGGGCTGTCGGTATTGGGTTTTCGAAGAGACGGGATTGCCGGGCGCGTTTCTCGAGTTCTGTGAAGCGCCGGATGCGCCAACACTCCAGCGCGCTCACGCGGGCGCACCGGAGCGTGTCCTCGATCCCGCGCGCATCTATCACGAAGTGGAGTACCCCTGATATGCCGACACGCACGATCAACCTCGAAGGCCGCTCCTGGCGCGTGATGCCATCGGGACGCGTCACGCAATACGATCGCGACGAGTTCTCATTGCTGTTCATCAGCGGCAGCGGCGAGCACGCGGAGGTTCGCGTCACGCGCTATTCGCCGCACGGAGTTCGCTCGCGTGAAGCAGCGCTCGCGGAGATGGGCGAGGCAGAACTCGCACGCCTGTTCGCGCAATCACAGTCGAGCGAAATGTCGCCAGAGGCCGGCTACGTACCGTGACCGCGCCCGCTGCCACCGCAGCGTACGTTGACTTGCACATGCACTCCACGGCGTCCGACGGCTCTCGAGCACCGGCGGACGTGGTGCGCGCCGCACACGCGGCAGCTCTCAGCGCCATTGCCCTGACGGATCACGATTCCGTGGCCGGCCTCGACGAGGCGCGCGCAACCGGTGATGAGCTGGGCGTGCGCGTCATCAATGGCGTGGAACTGAGCGCCGTAGAGGGGAATTCCGAAACGCATCTGCTCGGACTTCATCTCGCCGACGTCGAGATTCTCGACAAGGCGCTTGGAGAACTGCGCGAAATGCGGAAGCGTCGCGCCGTGACCATCGTGAACAAGCTCAATGAACACGGCGTCATGATCTCCATCGACGACGTCTATGCGCAGGCTGGCACCGGCGCCGTCGGTCGTCCGCATGTTGCGCGCGCGCTGGTTGGCAACGGCTGGGCGACCGATGTGCGCGACGCCTTCGATCGCTACCTCGGCGCCGGTCGTCCAGCGTATGTCGGCAAGGAACAGTTGGTCATGGCCGATGCAATCAAGATGATTCATTCAGCTGGTGGACTCGCTGTGCTGGCGCATCCTGGGTCAGGCGGCACGCGCGAACGAATTACGGCACTGGCGGCGATCGGACTCGACGGCGTTGAAGTACGCCATCCCAGCCATTCGCCCGCCGACACCACGCGCTTGCGTTCATTGTGCGAGCAGCTCGGACTTGTGCCGAGTGGTGGCAGCGACTGGCATGGCGCCGCTGAAGGTCCACGCACCATCGGCATGATGCAGGTACCGGCGGAATGGCTCGAGCGCCAAGAGGCTCGCCTCACCACGATGGGACGCGCGCCGGTCGCGTAGCATGACACTGCGCGGACGCGTTACTCTCGTCACGGGCGCTGGCCGCCGCGTCGGTCGGGCAATCGCCGTCGCGCTGGGAGCCGAAGGCATGCGCGTGGCCGTGCACTACAACGAGTCGGCACGCGGCGCCGAGGAGACAGTGCAGATCATTCGCGCCACCGGCGGAACGGCCGAATTGGTGCGCGGTGATCTCATGAAGGTCGACGCGTGCGAGCACCTCGTCGATGATGTCGTCGCGCAATTCGGTGAACTATTCCTGCTCGTGAACTCGGCGGCGATCATGCTGCGTACGCCAATCGGCAAGGTTACGGAGGCGCAGTGGGATGAGATGAACGCGCTGAATGTTCGCGCGCCATTCTTCCTCACGCAGCGCGCCGCTCCGCATCTCCGATCGGCGAACGGCAACATCGTAAACATTGCCGATCTTGCGGCATTCGAAACGTGGCGCGGATACGTGCCACACGGCATGACGAAAGCGGCAGTCGTGCAGATGACCCGAGCGACCGCTCATGCGCTCGCGCCACACGTACGTGTGAACGGTATTGCGCCTGGCGTTGTGATGCTGCCCGAGGATTTCGATGCCGCGCAAGAAGCGCATCTCATCTCGACGACGCCGCTCAATCGTATCGGTTCGCCGGAAGACGTCGCGCACGCTGTGATCTATTTGGCTACAGCGGATTTCGTGACCGGCGAGATCATTCGCGTAGACGGTGGGCGACACGTCCGCACCTGATGCGCTGCCGGCTGGCGCGCGCAAACCTCTCAACTTTGGCCGCATCATCATTGTTGGAGGTGGCTGTTATGGCGGGTACTACGTTCGGCAGCTGACGCGCGCGCATCTCGCTGGAGCGGCGACGTGGTCCGAGCTCATTGTCGTCGATCGAAACCCTCAGTGCGCAGTCGCGGCCCTTTCCGCATCGGAACGCCCGCCATACCTAAAAGTCGCTATCGCGGAGTGGGACGCATACTTCGACCGCTATCTCTCGGACGCATCGCGCGCAGCGGACGATCACGTGAACGACGCGATCGTGCCGTCGCCGCTCATGCCACATCTCATGGCGCAGTGGATCGAACAACGTGTTCGGCGCCGTTGGCCCGGACGCGACGTCGCCGTGGCTCCCCTCGAGCGCACACCGGCCATTCCGTGGCAACGCGCCGGTGCTGATGGCACGCACTACGTAAGCTTCGCCGAGTGGATGTGCCCCATCAATTGCGTCGAACCGGAAAAGTGTCCGGCCACCAGGGGTCCGCGCACATGGAGTATGCCGCCCGCACTGGCAACATTTGCCGAGCAGGAACGTGCTGAGGGCCGTGCGATGGACGGGCCCTTTGTCTTCCACTGTACCCACCGCACCTATGGCGTCGGCATGATCGACGTACGCGAAGTCCTCGCGGCAGACGCGGCCATCAGTCGCGACGCGCAGGGGCGAGCGGCCAACATCCTCATCGGCACTGCCTCGCACTGCCACGGTGCGCTCCAGCGACTCGTACTCGGCGCGCCGGTAAGGGAACGAAACAGTTCCCCCGTGGACTCTTTATGATGAGATTTCACGAGCACTAATCGCGCGCCGAAACCGTCGGTGCTGCACCGTCAGAGGAATAGCGTGGCAACAACGAACAACTACGAAGTCATCATCGTCGGTGCGGGCCCGGCCGGGATGTGTGCTGCTCTTTACACTGGTCGCTCGATGCTGAAGACCGTCGTACTCGAGCGCGGCATTCCCGGCGGCGAATTGCTGAACACGGAAAAACTCGATGACTGGATCGGCGAAAAGTCGATCCTCGGATGGGAGCTCGCCAAGAAGTTCGAGGAACACTCTCGCGAGTTCGGCGCCGAGTACGTCACGGCGAACATCACGCGTGTCACTCGCCTCGAGGACGGAACGTTCGAGGCCATCGCCGACAACGACGATCGCTACACGGCGCCCGCCGTGATTCTCACTGCTGGCGGAACACCGGTGAAGCTCGGCGTGAAAGGCGAAGCGGAGTATGCTGGCAAGGGCGTGTCATACTGCGCCATCTGCGACGGCGCGTTCTTCCGCAATCAGGTCATCGCTGTGATCGGTGGTGGGGACGCCGCGGTTGAGGAGGCGGACTTCCTCACGCGCTACGCGGAGAAGGTGTATGTCGTCCATCGCCGCGATTCGTTTCGCGCCTCCAAAATTCTCCAGGAGCGTCTCTTCGCGAATCCCAAGATCGAAGTGATCTGGAACGCGTTGACCGAGGAGATCGTCGGGGATGAGCAGGGCCTGGTGAAGACGATTCGCCTCCGCGATACCGTGACTGACACAACCCGCGATCTCGCAGCAACGGGTTGCTTCGTGTTCATCGGTTTCCGGCCGAACACCGGTGTGATCGACGGACACTTCG
>JBBQHJ010000115.1:0-12463 GCA_038323865.1 Gemmatimonadales bacterium | reverse complement strand
GTCGAGGTGAACTCCAACCCGCTCTACGATCCGCACCGGCGCGTTCGTGGCGCGGTCACCGTCGAACGCGACGTCACCGAGCGCACTCGGCTTCAGCAACAAGTGAAAACCGAAGCGGAGCGACTCGAGCGGATGGTGCAGGAGCGCACGGGTGAATTGCTCGCCCTCCAGGAAGCCGCGGCGCGCGACCGGCGTCTTGCTGCTGTTGGTCAACTTGCTGCCGGCGTCATGCATGACGTCAATAATGCGCTCAACCCCATCATGGCTGCTGCGTATCTCCTGGAGATGAACGCAGAGAATCCGGCCGCCGTGCGTGACTATGCGGCTCGTATTGCGCGCGCTGCGGAGACGGGTGCCGCTACCGCGGCGCGCGTCGGTCGCTTCATTCGCCAGGAACCGCTCCTCGGCGCGCGCGAGGATACGGTCGACCTGTCCGTGATGGTTGAAGAAGTTGTGGCGATGACGCGACCGCTCTGGCAGGAGCGCGCCAAGGGCGGCGTGATCACGCTGGAGCAATCGCTCACACGTTATGCAAATGTGAGGGGTATTGCGGGCGAACTGCGCGAGGCGCTGTTGAACCTTGTCCAGAACGCGCTCGATGCGATGTCAGGCGGAGGTACGCTGCGTATTCGCACGACGATGGACGAAGCGGAGGTCAGCGTTGCCGTGAGCGACACCGGCATTGGCATGTCGGAAGAGGTGCGCGAGCGTGCATTCGAGCCTTTCTTCACCACAAAGGGGGTGAATGGCACTGGTCTCGGTCTGGCGGAGGTGTACGGCATTGCCCGTCGCCATCGTGGCCGCGCGGAGATCGAGTCGTCGCCAGGGAATGGGACCATGGTCCGGCTCGTCTTTCCAACAGCGGCACCGACGCCCACGCCGGCCGCTCCGGCACCGCGCCCAGTGCGTATTCCGAAGCGAATCCTGCTCGTCGAGGACCATGTCGACAGCCGGGAGTTCATGCAGTCACTATTGGAAAGTGACGGGCATTACGTTGTGGCAGTTGGGAATGTTGAACAGGCGCGCAAACGCATCGACGACGATAGTTTTGCTATTGACGTGATGGTGACGGATATCGGCCTGCCGGACGGGAGTGGGTGGGATCTTGTCACCTTCGCGCGTGAAGTCAGGCCGTCGCTCCGCATCGGTGTGGTTACAGGATGGGAGCCGCGCAACGAACAGGACCCCGCGTGCGACTTCACACTTCGAAAGCCCGTTGGTGCGCCGGATCTGCTCGAAGAAATTGCTGGACGCACTAAACGCTGATTAGTTGAATCTCTCCACGTGACCTACTGCAATGGCTGACTCGGGTTCCATCCGCATTCTGATCGCTGAGGACGACGAGAACGCGCGCACGCTCCTCGTCGAGCTGCTCAATACCATGGGCCATGTTGTCGTGGCCGAAGTTGGCAGTGGGCGTGAAGCGATCGAGCGAGCGTGTGATGTCGTGCCCGACGTGGTGCTGCTCGACGTGCACATGCCGGATGGATCTGGCATCGAAGCGGCGGAGAAGATTGCGGCGCAGGTGCCCGGTGTCGCGGTGGTGCTCTTCAGCGGCGACGAGTCAATCGTGCTGTCGGAGCGCGAAATCGCTGCGACCTCAGCGATCGCTTTTCTGCCGAAGCCCACACCACCGCGTGTACTCGATTCCACACTGCGCCTCGCGGTGTCACGCGCGCGCGAGTTCGCCGCCGCGAAGAAAGACGCCGAGGCGGCGCGCGGTGCACTCGAGAATCGCAAGACGATCGAGCGTGCGAAGGGAATCCTGATGCGTCGTACGGGCTCGTCGGAGCAGGAGGCGTATCGAATCCTCCAGCGTACATCGCAAGACCGATCAGTTCCGATGGTGGAGATTGCGAAGGCGGTACTGGCTTCGGAGCCCGGCTTGCAGGATTCGTCGAAAGGCTAGTCCCCTATCGGGACGCGTTTGCAACTGCCTGCGCAGACAAGGCGGACCTAAAAAACAGATGACACAGATACTGCGGGAACGGCATTGACGAGGTTTGCTGTTCCCGGTTCATCTCTGTCATCGTGGAGGCAGGTTCACACTCCGTATTGACAGAGTGGCCTAGGACGCTGGCGTCGGCTTAGCCACCACAAATTTGTCCATACCGAGACCAAGATAGATCGTAAAAACAACAAGCAACGCCGAGAGCAGGAACGGCGCCTCCAAGTGCCAATCGAACAGAATTCCGAAGACGATTGGAAAGATCACGCGCGCAGCGCCGCCGAACGTCTGCTGCACGCCCATGTACAAGCCGCGCTCGGAGCTCGAGATCACGCGCGTCAACAAGCCCGTCACGCACGGGAACGTGAACGCAGTGCCGAGTGGCAATAGCGCCACGGCCAGCGCGAGCGGCACGAACGGCAAGATCGCCACGGCACCCGGCGGCAACACACCGCCGAGCATTGCGGCGACGTGCGCGGGATCTGACAGCGGGCGAATGAATGCCATCGCGGCGATTCCCGTCGCCAGAAGCGTCGAGCCAATGCGTGAGAGCCGCGCCTCACCGAACTTGTCGACCATCTTGCTCAACAGCATCGATCGCGTGAGCACGCTGATCACGCCGGTGTATGCGAAGAAGAAGCCGATCGTCTTCTCGGTGACACCGAATCGATTGCTCAGGTACAGCGCGAGCATCGACGTCACGCCCTGGAATGCGCCCATGGCAATCGCGTAGATCCAAATGAGGCGCGACGATGCCTCCTTCGAGTGCGTGATCACGCGCGAGATGCTGTCGCGAAGCTTCGGTCGCACCTTGGTGCTCGAGTCGGCGGCTTCCTTCATGTCGCGCGACTCGCGCAGGTAGCGCCACGCGAAGGCAATGTTCGCGACGCAGAGCGCGGCAGCGAATAAGCCCGGTCCACGACGGCCCCACGCGGCGGCGGTGAGGGAGCCGAGCACCGGTCCGATGGTGACACCGGCGTTCGTGGCGACGGACACCCAACCGAGTGCGCCGACGCGCTCATGCGGCTCAGTGGAGTCGGCGACGTACGCCTGAATCACGCTCACGGTTCCGCCGCCGGCGCCCTGTACGAGCCGCGAGAGAAACAGCATGGCAAGCGCGAGCGGACCCATGTCGAGGGCGAACGCGAAGATCACGTACGCGATTGCCGACGCAGACAATCCGACGATCAGTGCCGGCCGGCGACCATGCTTATCGGAAAAGCGACCCCACATCGGCGACGTGAGCAGCTGCGCCACGGCGAACGCGCTCACAACCAACCCGACAAACTTGCCGCCCTGGCCGAGCTCCTTCGCATAGAACGGCATGATGGGGATGACCATCAACAGCCCCACCATGTCGACGAAGGCCGTCACCATCAGGACCCACAGTTTTCCAGCGTTACTCAACTTCATGATGCGGTAGTTGTCGTTCTCATTCTGTTGCGGTCTTGCCCAGCGCGGCCGGTGCAACTGCGCGCCCCACGACACCAGCGAGTGCAATGATCGTGAGCGCGTAGGGAATCATCTCCACGAACTGGCTTGGAATGGCATGGGTTCCCTGGAGCCGAATCTGAAGCGTCTCGGCTGCCGCGAAGAGGATACACGCGAGCGCTGCGCCCTTGGGCTCCCAGCGACCAAAGATAGTCGCCGCGAGCGCAATGAAGCCGCGACCCGCCGTCATCTGGTCGGTGAACTGGTGCTGGTCGAGCGCGAGGTAGCCGCCGCCCAGTCCGGCGATCATGCCGCTCAACAACACCGCGACATAACGCACACGCGCCACGGGAACGCCCACCGACGCCGCGGCAGCTGGATGTTCGCCAACCGCGCGCACGCGCAGACCAAATGGAGTGCGATACAACATCCACGCGACGGCAGGCAACACGCCGAGTCCAACCCAGAACAGCGGATTGCTCGCGAGTGCAGCGAAGCCAACACCGCTGCCCTTCACTTCAAAGCCCGGGACGCGCGGTGAGTTCGACGACGAATCGAAGAACAAGCGGAGCAGGAATCGCGTGAGTCCAATGGCAAGCAAATTGATCGCGATGCCGATGACGACCTGATCGGCGCGATAGCGAATCGCACTCACGGCATACAGCATGGCGAGCGCACCGCCACCGAGCAGCGCTGCAACCACGCCCAGCCACGGTGAACCGGTTGCATAGCTCACCGCCGCCGCGCCGAATGCGCCGCCGAGCATGTAGCCCTCGAGCGTGAGGCCAATGAGTCCCGCGCGCTCACTCAGCACACCGCCCGCTGCAGCGAGCAGATACGGAATGGCGATGCGCAGCGTCTGCGAGAGAAAATCGAGCGCGCTCATGAGTCACTCCTCCGCGCACCGCGCAGCAGGCGTCGCACTTCCGGCACCGACGTCGACACAGCGAGAATCACGACCGCCTGCAACACATCGACCATTTGCTTGGGCACGAGCGCATTCACCGCGAGCCCACCCTGCGACAGCGTCGCAAAGAGCAGCGCTGCGAGCACGATGCCCATGGGATTGTTGCGCCCCACGAGCGCAACGGCAATTCCGAGATAACCGGCGCCGGTCGCAAAACCCTCCTCGTAGTAGTGCTTGTAGCCGAGCACGAAGTTGAGGCCACCGAGTCCGGCGATCGCGCCGGAAACGGTGAGCGCACGCCACGTCACGCCAGCCACACTCACGCCACCGTATTCGGCGGCATGCGGCTGAAGTCCCACGGCGCGCAACTCGAAGCCACGACGCGTGCGGAAGAGATACCACGCCATTACCAGTGCGGCGATTGCGGCGAGTACGATCGTCACGTTGGCAGCGGATCCATGAAACGCATCCATCATGTCGCCGAGCCGCGGCAATGCGCCGCTCTTGAGCTCAGGCGTGTGCAGCGTGTCCGGAACATGAATCTTCGCGCTCACAAAATAGTTGAGCAGCGCGAGCACGATGAAGTTCAGCATGATGGTGACGATGACTTCATGCGCGCCGAACTTCGCCTTGAGCACACCGGGCACCGCACCAACGATTCCACCGCCAATGCCCGCCGCGAGCATGAACACGGGCAGGCACAACAACGTAGGGATTCCTGCTGGTAACAACAGGCCGGCAAGCGCCGCACAGAAACCGCCTGCGGCGACCTGACTCTCCGCCCCGATGTTGAACAACCCGGCCCGAAGTCCAAGACCAACGGCGAGGCCGGTGAAAATGAGCGTCGTCGCCTTGTAGAGCACCTGACCGAAGCCGTACGCATTGCCCCACGTGCCTTCGAGCAGCAGGCGATACACCGCCCCTGGCGATTGGCCGAACGACATGATGAGCACATCGCCAACCACCATCGCGAGCAGCAGCGCGACGATTGGCGGAAGAATTGATTCTTCGAGCATCGTGCGATTGATCATGCCGCACGCTCCGCGCCGGTCATGTACGGACCAAGCACCTCGGCGGACGCAGACGCGCGTGGCAACACTGTCACGAACTTGCCGCCGTACATCACCGCCACGCGATCGGCCAACGCCAGTACCTCGGCGAGATCCGCCGAGACGAGCAATACCGCCTTGCCTTGATCGCGTGCTTCGCGCAAACGGGCGTGAATGAACTCGATCGCGCCAACATCAACACCGCGTGTCGGCTGTGCAGCAAGCAGCACCTTGAAGTCGCGATGCATTTCACGCGCGACGACGATCTTCTGCTGATTGCCACCGGAGAGCGCCCGCGCCGGCAGCAACGGATTCCCCGGCCGGATGTCGTATGTCGCAATCATCTCTTTGGCATGCGCGAGAATCCGCGCTGCCTCCATTGTGGCGCCCTTCGTGAACTTGTGCTGTTGGCCGAGGATGAGGTTGTCGGCGATGCTGTAGTCGAGCACGAGTCCGCGTTCGTGGCGGTCTTCCGGAATGTGCGAGAGACCTGCGTCACCGCGGTCGCGCACGTCGAGCTCGAGCAGGCTGTGACCCGCAAGCACAATCGAACCCGTTGCGCCCGTGAGGCCGGCGATCGCTTCGATGAGCTCCGTCTGTCCGTTCCCCTCGACGCCGGCGATGCCAAGAATTTCGCCCGGCGCGATCGTAAAGCTCACGTCATCTACTGCGGCAGCGCGTCGTGCTCCGGCCACGGTGAGATGTTTCACCTCGAGCAGCGGCGCAGCTGTCGCATACGCGCTGTTCACTGCCGCGACGTACTCGGCATCGAGTGCGAGCGCGACATCGCGACCGACCATCGCCTTGGCGATTGACTGCGGCGTTGCACCGGCGCTCGACATACGCGCCACCGTGCCGCCCTGTCGCATCACCGTGATGGTGTCGGAGACGTCGATCACTTCGTCGAGCTTGTGCGTGATCAGTACGATTGTGCCACCCTCGGACTTCAGCGAGCGCAAAACGCCCCACAGCTCGCGCACTTCCGGCGGTGAGAGCACGGCCGTGGGTTCGTCGAGGATGAGAATCCTGGCGCCGCGGTACAACGTCTTGAGAATCTCCACGCGCTGCGCTTCGCCAACGGAGAGATCGGCCACCAATCGCCCAGGTGGTACCACCAAGCCCGTGCGCGCGCTCAAATCAGCAACCGCCTTTTCCGCGGCGGCGCGATCGAGCTGAATGCCATGCGTGATCTCCGAGCCCAGCACCACGTTCTCGGCGACGGTGAGCGTCGGCACGAGCATGAAGTGTTGGTGCACCATGCCCACACCGGCAGCAATCGCTTCCTTGGTGCTCCAACCCGTGATGTCGCGCCCATTCACTTCCATCTTTCCTGCATCGGGCGAATAGAGCCCGCTGAGGATGCGCATGAGCGTGGACTTTCCTGCGCCATTCTCGCCGACGAGCGCGTGAATCTCGCCAGGTGTCACTTCCAGTTCGGCCCCGCGGTTTGCACGCACGGGGCCGAACGATTTATCGATGCCGGTAAGCCGGATGGCGGGTTCTGTCATCGCGTTGACGGAACGGTGATCTTGCCGGAAATGATGTCCTGCTTGAGCGACTCGAGTCGAGCGCGCACGTCAGCGGGAATCATCTTCTCATTGTTCCTGTCGTAGACGTAGCCCACGCCGCCCTCGGCGAGGCCATATTGGTAGACGCCACCCTTGAAGCGCTGCTCTTTCACGCGCTTGATGGCGTCGTACACCGCGTTATCCACGCCCTTGATCATGCTCGTGAGCACGAAACCCGGCGCTTCGTTGTACTGATCGGCATCGACACCGATGGCGAGCTTGTTCGTCTGCCGAGCTGCTTCAAAGACGCCAAGTCCCGTGGAGCCGGACGCGTGGAAGATGATGTTCACGCCCTGTCCGTACTGGCTGAGCGCGAGCTCCTTGCCCTTGCCCGGATTGCGGAATGCTTCGGGCGTGACGCCGGCATACTGCGACAGTACTTCGCAATCGGGACACACGGCTTTCACGCCTGCCGTGTAGCCTGCCTCGAACTTGTGAATGAGCGGGAAGTTCATGCCGCCCACGAAGCCCACCTTCTTGGATTTTCCGACGAGTGCCGCCAGCGCACCGACGAGAAATGAGCCCTGTTCCTCGCGGAACTTCAGCGCCGCGAGATTTGCGGGAGGCGGAATGAGCTTGCCGTCCTTGTCGACACCAACCGAGTAGTCGACGCCGGCGAAATCCGTCTTTGGATATTCATTGGCGAGCTGCGTGAGATCGTCGGTGAAGATGAAGCCCACGCCGACGACCAGATCCATGCCCTCGGCGGCGAGGAGTCGCAGTCCCGCTTCGCGATCGGAGCCTTCGCCCGGCTCGATGAACCGGACTTTGACGCCGAGTTCTTTCTCCGCGCGCTCGGCGCCGAGGTAGGCGCCGTCATTGAAGGATTTGTCGCCGCGGCCGCCCATGTCGAACACGATGCCGACATCGACCGTGTTGGCGCCGACTGGTGCCTCGGCGGCGCTGGATGGATGGACGAAAAGGAGAGCAACGTGGACGGCAAGCAACACGGCCACGAAGATGAGCAGCTTCCGCATGAGGGGGTAAGCTATCGGCGGGCGGCGAGAGAGCTAGGCAGGAGCTGTCAAACTGCATTTCGAGCTCCCCTCATATAGAATAGGACGTATGGCAGCACGGAAGAAAAGCAAATCCTCCGCCTCGCGTCGGATGACAAAGGGGCCAGAACGCATTCGCACGCGCTTCCTCGTAGTGGGAAGCGGTGTGGCCGGTCTGCATACCGCGTGGCGCGCGTCGCAGCACAGCGACGTAGTCTTGTTGACCAAGTTCTCACTGTTCGACAGCGCCACGGCGTACGCCCAGGGCGGTATCGCGGCTGCGCTTGGTGCCGGTGATTCGCCGAAGCTCCATCGGCAGGACACCCTTGCTGCGGGCGCCGCGCTCTGTGATGCCGCGGCGGTTCAGGTGCTCGTCGAGGAGGGTCCGGCGCGGGTGAAGGAGCTCCAGACCGCCGGCGCGGAGTTTGATCTCGATCCGCGCGGCCGCCTGCTGCTGGGTCGCGAGGCGGCGCACTCGAAGAATCGCATCGTGCACGCGCACGGTGATCAGACAGGTGCCGAGGTTGCGCGGACGCTCATCGCACGTGTGCGGAGAAGCAACCGGGTCACAGTCCTCGAGCGCGCGCGTGTACTCGAGCTGATTGTGCGTCGTGGCCAGTGCATTGGTGTGCGCGCGAGCGTGAAGGGCAAGGCCGTGGAGATCATCGCCGATGCGACCGTGCTCGCCACCGGTGGATGCGGGCAGGTTTATCGTTACACGACGAATCCGGTCGTCGCCACGGGAGACGGATTCGCGATTGCGCATCGCGCGGGTGTCACGCTCGCGGACATGGAGTTCGTGCAGTTTCATCCCACTGCGCTTGACACGCCTGAGAATCCACTCGCGCTCATCAGCGAAGCCGTGCGCGGAGAAGGCGCGGTGCTCGTGAACGAGCGCGGCGAGCGGTTCATGAAAAAAATCCATGCGGACGCCGAGCTGGCGCCGCGTGATGTCGTTGCGCGTGCGATCTTTCGTGAACAGAAAGCGAGTCGCGTCTATCTCGACGCGCGGAAGCTCGGCCCGCGATTCACGAAGCGCTTTCCCGGCATCTTCGCGCTCTGCAAGGCGCGTGGTCTCGATCCACGAAGGGATCTTATTCCGGTGACGCCGGCGGCCCACTACATGATGGGCGGCATCGTCTCGGACCTGAATGGCCGGTCCAGTATGCCGAGACTGTATGCGGTTGGAGAGGTTTCGCGCACGGGGGTGCATGGGGCGAATCGTCTCGCGTCGAACTCGCTGCTGGAGGGGCTCGTGTTCGCCGAGCGCGTTGCCCGGGACCTCGCCAGCACGTCTGCGTTGAAGCAGCTTCCTGCCACCGGTCGTTGGACGGTGCCTCCGTTGGCGGATCGTGGTGCGGCGCAGGTGGCTGCTGATCGGGTGCGCGAGGTGATGTGGCAGCATGCGGGTATCGCGCGCACCGCGAAGGGTCTGCGAACCGCGTTTCTCGAGTTGTCAGAGATCGAGGAGCGCTTGCCCGAAGGTGCAACGGAGGAGATGAATCTCGTGCAGACCGCGCGGCTCATCGTTGAGGGCGCGTTGAAGCGAAAGGAGTCGCGGGGCGGGCACTATCGCTCGGATTATCCACGTGCAAAAAGCACATGGCGTGGCCGACACATTGAGTTATGAGGGTGTCATTCCAAGCGAAGTGCGCGTGTCATTCCGAGCGAAGTGCGCGTGTCATTCCGAGCGAAGTCGAGGAATCTGCACCTAGGCCCGGTGAGATTCCAAGCAGCTCAGCAAGATCATCCCAGCCTGGGTTCATCTGTTCGATCAGTCGCAACTTCTTGGCGCGAGTCCATCGCTTGATCTGGGTCTCACGATCGATGGCAGCCTGAATGAGATTAGTGCTTTCGTAATAGACCAGCCGGTTGCAGTGATACCGCGCAGCGAATGATGTTTTTTGTTGTCGGTGCATGTAGAGGCGAGCAGGCAGGTTGGATGTCACGCCGGTGTAGAGTGTCCGGGAACGGCTTGAAAGAATGTAGACGTAGTATGTTTTCACGACGCCAGTTTGAGCCGAGGTTGGCCTCTGTGTGCAACCGTTTTAGTGCAGGTAGGGGCGAAAAGGCGGAGGTGCAGATTCCTCGACTTCGCTCGGAATGACACCAGAGGTGCAGATTCCTCGACGTCGCTCGGAATGACACACAGACTTCGCTCGGAATGACGCAAGGACTTCGCCCAGAATGAAACCGTCTTTCAAGATTCTTGTGGTTGTCCATGCGCGATCCAGCGCCTGACCTTCTGCTGCTCGACACGCTCGGCGCGGCTCGCTTCGTCTCCAAGCCGGTGGACCCGAGCATGCTCCTCCAGATCATTCGAGAAGTCATGGAGGAACGCGGGCACGCGGGTTAGCTTCTGACTATGGGAATCACAGACGCGCCGATCGCATCGCGCGAGGAGCTCATTGCCGGGCTCCAGGGCGAGATCAAGGCGCTCGCGAAGGAACGCAACGCCGTCATTCTCGCGCACAACTACGAACGCGCCGAAGTACAAGACGTCGCCGATTTCGTCGGTGACTCACTCGGCCTTTCGCGCGAAGCGGCAAAGACCCCGGCAGGCGTCATCGTGTTCTGCGGCGTGCACTTCATGGCCGAGACCGCCGCAGTGCTTTCCCCGCAAAAAATCGTGTTGCTACCCGACATGGCGGCCGGCTGCTCGCTGGCTGCATCAATCGACGCCGAGCAGCTCCGCGCATGGAAGGCAGAGCACCCGGGTGCCGTCGTCGTCTCGTATGTGAACACCACCGCCGAAGTCAAAGCCGAAAGCGATTACTGCTGCACGTCTGGCAATGCCGTGGAAGTGATCAACGCCATCCCGGAAGACAAGGAAATTCTCTTCTGCCCTGACATGTTTCTCGGCGCGCATGTGAAGCGCATGAGCGGGCGAAAGAACATCCGCATCTGGATGGGCGAGTGTCATGTACACGCCGGCATCAGTCCGCAGAACATCAACGACAAGCGCGCAGAGTATCCGGGTGCCGAGTTTCTCGTGCACCCCGAGTGCGGTTGCTCCACGAGCGTGCTCGAAGCCATGAGCGCCGGTGACGTCGATCCCGACGGCGTGCAGATTCTCTCCACCGAGGGGATGATCAAGCGTCCTGCCATTTCTCCGGCCGACGAGTTCATCGTCGCCACCGAGGTGGGAATTCTGCATCGTCTGCGTCGCGAGAATCCGTCCAAGCGTTTCTTCGCTGCGAACGAAAAGGCGTCGTGCACATATATGAAGGTCACCACGCTTCCCAAGGTGAAGCGTGCCCTTGAACGCATGGAACATCGCATCACGGTGCCGGCACCGATTGCCGCGCGCGCCCGCCTCGCAATCGAGCGCATGGTTGCAATTGGCGGCCAAACACCATTGAGTCCAGTAGCCGCGGCGACGACCGATCCCGGCGAGTAGCGAATAAAACGGCTGGAGGCGCGAATGGAGCAAGATCACCACCCCGAGCGGAGCCATACGCCGCGTACGATCACGCCGCTGAGCACGCCGGCCATCACCAACGTGGGCCTGCTTCGCTTTCCGTACGCGCAAGCCGAATTGCACACGCTCGTGAAGGACGCGCTCGATGAAGACGGTGCGTTCAACGATCTCACCACCATTGCCACGGTCGTGTCCGAGCGTCGCGCGCGCGGACATCTCGTCGCGCGTGAAGCCGGTGTACTTTGCGGCGTGCCACTCGGCCTCGAAGCGTTTCGCACGCTCGACGCCAAGGTCACGATGCGTGTCGACAAGGAAGACGGATCGCGAATCAAGGAAGGCGATTCGATCCTCTATCTGTCGGGCCACGCGCGCGCATTGCTTGCCGCCGAGCGTGTTGCGCTGAACTTCATGCAGAAGTTGTCTGGTATTGCCACGCTCACCGCGAAGTACGTAGCCGCCGTGAGCGGCACGCGCGCGAAGATTCTCGACACGCGCAAGACGACGCCCGGTTGGCGCCTTCTCGAGAAGTACGCCGTGCGCTCAGGTCGCGGCACGAATCACCGGCTCAATCTCTCGAGTGCAATCCTCATCAAGGACAATCATCTCGCGGCAGTGGACGGCGACGTCGCGCTCGCGGTGAAGCGCGCGCGCGATCTCGCGCCGCCGGGCACGAAGGTGGAAGTGGAGTGCGATCGCATCGAGCAGGTGGAGGCCGCCGTCGCGGCGAACTCCGACATCATCATGCTCGACAACATGTCGCTCGAGGTAATGCGCGCATCCGTGCAACTCGTCGCCGGCCGCGCGATTGTCGAAGCATCGGGTGGCGTCACGCTCGATACGGTGCGGGGCATCGCGGAAACCGGCGTCGACTGGATCTCCGTGGGCAAGCTCACGCACTCGGCGCCGGCGCTCAACCTGGCCCTCGACTTCGAGTAGGCATTATCGGCACGCCGCTCTGGGAAGCAGGCACCGGGCTCGGTCTTCCGTCGCTTCAGGGGGACATTGCTGCCGACGCGTGCGTCGTCGGACTCGGCGGCTCAGGGCTCGTGTGCATCAACGAGCTGCTCCGGCTGGGCATGTCGGTGGTCGGACTCGACGCACGCGAAGCGGGCGGGGGCGCGGCGGGACGAAACGGCGGCTTTCT
>JBBQHJ010000114.1:0-12519 GCA_038323865.1 Gemmatimonadales bacterium | reverse complement strand
GTTCCGTTGCGGCGGATACGGTCCGACATCGCACGAACTCCACTGGATCTTCCGGAACTTTGGCGGTACCGCGATTTGTGGCTGACGCTCGCGCTGCGCGACGTCAAACTTCGCTATCGGCAAACGGCGCTCGGCATTGCATGGGTGGTGCTCCTGCCACTGCTCGCGAGTGGTGTGTTCACCATGGTGTTCGGCGTGGTTGCAGGGCTGCCGGCAGAGGGAAATTCCTACTTCCTTTTCGTATTCGCCGGGTTTCTCGGGTGGACCTCATTTCAGAACACGCTCACGCGGTGCAGCACGGCGCTGATCGGCAATACGTCGCTTGTGACCAAGGTCTACTTTCCGCGCATCATTCTTCCGGCGTCGACGGTGCTCGCGTCGGTTCTGGACTTCGCGATCGGCTCGGTGATTCTGCTCGTGGTGCTCGCGGTACGTGGTGAGTATCCGTCGCCGGGCTTATTGATGCTCGCGCCGCTTGTGCTGTTGTTCCTTCAGGTTCTGGCGCTTGGCCTCGGGCTCTTTGCGTGCGCGCTCACGGTGCGCTTTCGCGACGTGACGTTCATCCTGCCGTTTCTCATTCAGCTGCTGCTCTACGCGAGCCCTGTGGCGTATGGCATTGCTGCCGTGCCTGAGAAGGTGCGCCGCTTCTACCTGCTGAATCCCGTTGCCCCGCTGCTCGACGCCATGCGCACCACGCTGCTCGGCCATGGCGAACTGCATTGGAAGGCGCTCGGTGCCTCGGCATTGGTGTCGGTGATCATTCTCGTAGGCGGAACGTTCTTCTTCCTGTACCAAGACCGACAGTACGCAGATGTCATCTAAGCGCGCCGGTCACGCGCTCTCTGTGCGCGGAGTGAGCAAGGCGTACAACATGTCGAGCCGCAGGGCGTCGACACTCGCTGAAGCGTTGAGCGATTGGGTGGACCGTGCGCGCTCGGGCCGCGAGGTCGAGCGCTTCTGGGCACTCGAGGATGTGAACTGTGACATCGAGCAAGGTGAAATTCTCGGGCTCGTTGGTCGCAATGGCGCGGGCAAGTCGACGCTACTCAAGGTGATTGCCGGAGTGACGTCGCCGACGCGTGGCAACGTGGATGTCTACGGACGTATCGGGTCGATGCTCGAGGTGGGCACCGGTTTTCACCCCGAGCTCACGGGCCGAGAGAACGTGTTTCTCAACGGCGCGTTCATTGGGATGCGTCGCGCCGAGATTCGCGCGCGGTTCGATGAGATCGTGGAGTTTTCTGGTGTCGCCGAGTTTCTCGACTTGCCGATCAAGCGCTTTTCGAGCGGCATGGCAGTGCGGCTCGCGTTTGCGGTGGCGGCGCATCTCGATACAGACATTCTACTCGTAGACGAAGTACTCGCTGTTGGCGATCAGGCGTTCCAGGACAAGTGTCTTGGCAAGATGAAGGATGTGCGGCAGCGTGAAGGCCGGACTGTGCTCTTCGTGAGTCACAATCTGGCGGCCGTGGCAAATCTGTGTACGCGTGCACTGCTGATGAGCGGCGGAAAAGTGCTCGCCGATGCGTCGGCGTCGGAGATCACGCGCCTTTACACCTCGGGCATTTCAGTAGCTACGGCGAGCGATGATGTCGACCTAACACCTCTGCCGCGAACGAAAGGCTCGGCCGCGCGATGCACCCGGATTCGCGTGCGTGGCATCGAGACGGACGGAACACCGCGCGAGATCATTCATCCCGGCTCCGATCTCGAGTTTACCGTGACGGTCAAGGCGCATGAGGCGGTGTCGCGCGCGCTGATCGGCATTGAAGTGATGGACGAGCGGGGCCGGCCGGCGCTTGGTGTGTCGACAGATACGGTTGATGGCTGGATCGATCTCGCTGCGGGCGAGGAGCGGCGCATCGTTGTGCGCATGCGGGACGTGCGCATTCGTGCCGGCATGTACAGCGTGGGGCTTACGCTCACGACCGTCACCGACATGCTCGATGAGCTGGATGCGGTGCTGCGGTTCGAAGTGACACCGGAGCCGGGTGCGGGTTATGAGCGGTGGCCCGGCTGGCCGGCGGCGGCGTTTGCGCCGCGGTTTTCGGTTTCGGTGCTGTAGTCCCTAAGTCACTCTATCGGGACGCGCTTCAACAGCTTGCACAGATGGTACGGCACAACTCCGGACACGCCGGATCCTAAGGGCCGATCCGGTTTGTCCTGTTTCAGTCTTGCACATCTGTGCTAGCAGTTTCCTCGACTATCCGAATCCGCGTAGCATATCGAGCGCGATCAAGGCCGCACCGGGCGATGCATGCTTGCCAGAAGCATCCCTCCCGAGTGAGACACACGTACCGGGATAGCCCCACTGGCGATCGTGTGCTGCGCCGTCGGTGTAGTAGTCGCCGAGTACCACTACGGTCGGTTTGCGGAACGCCGCCGCGACGTGGAGCAGCATGCTGGGATTCGTGATCACGGAATCGCACGCAGCCGTGACGGCGAATGTCTCGCGCAACGTGAGTGCGCCCGTGAAGTCGCGCACATTTGTGCGATCGCGCGAGAGACGCACTCCCGTCTCGCGATCTCCGCTGCCGCCAATAAGCGCGACGTCCCAATCGTTCAGCAACGTCATGAGCACGTCCCAATGGCCGCCCGGCCAGCACTTTTCAGGAAAGCCAGCGCCAACACCGAGGGCGATTCGCTTCCGGCCGGTTCGCGCCGCCCAGCGCGACTCACCGCGCGAAAGCTCCTCGGCGCTGAGGAAGATCTGCGGCCGAACCTCGGGCAGGTCAGTCGCACCGAGCAATTCGGCGAAGCGAAGGGCCGAACGTCCCACATGCTCATTCGCGTTGAATTCGACAAACCGTTGGGCCGCAGTGTGGCCGCCACGGTAGCCGCGAACGCCGAGCCGATGGGGAATGCCCAGCCGCATCATCAGCGCCGAGCCGACGTGGCTGCCGACGACATCGATGCCAATGTCGAACTGGCCGCGGAGCCGCTTCAGCTCATCGGACGAGGCGATGTATCGAATGACACTCGGCCAGCCGTGGTCGGCGACATACTTGTTGTTCCACGGCGCGTTGACCTCGACGATGTCCGTGAGGTTTGGATTGCCGCGTAGCGTCTCCACATTCCAGCTGCCCACCCCCGCGACGATTCTGCTCTCCGGAAAGCGGCGACGCAGCGCATCCAACAGCGGGGTAGTGACAAGCAGGTCGCCGATGTCGTTATTACGCAGAATGAAGATCGATGGCGACGACGGGAACGGCCGTCCGCGCGGCGTAATGAGCCGAGCAACGAGACCGAGTGGTATGTCAACGAGGTCGCCCTTCCATCCCATTTCTACATTATACGGATCGGGACGGCCGGATAATACGGAGAACTGCAAGGACGAATGACACCTCCGCTCGTGATCGCGCTCGTGGGACAGAGCTGGGGTTCGGACGATTCCGGAGGCGCCACCTTCGAGAACGAAATCCTGCACGCCGTACTGTCGACGCCATCGCCACACCGGTTTGTGGTATATCCGTCGAGCAAGCGCATGGCGCTGTTCCTGAAGGAGCAACAGTTCGGTGATCGCGTGACGCTCGTGAAGCCGGTGCGCGCTCCGCGCTTTCCGAAGCGCGTGCTCAAGCGCGCTGTGCGGATGGTGCGCAGGCGCGCGGCACCACTCCCTTTTGCGGCGCTCTCCGACGCGCTCAAACAGAAAGGCGCGCACTGCGCATGGATGCTCGGCGGCTCGCTCATTCCGCTCGACATGCCGTATGTCGCCACGATCTGGGACACGCAGCATCGCGTGCAGCCGTGGTTTCCCGAAGTGAGTGCCAAGGGAGAATGGCGGGACCGCGAACGTCTGTATTCCGAGTATGTGCGTCGTGCGTCGGCGGTGATTGTCGGAACGGAAACCGGCGCGCATGAATTGCGCGAAGCGTACGGCGATGTCTCGGGTGCGACGCAGGTAATTCCGATGCCGACACCCTCATTTGCTGTCAGTGCAGGCATGCGGCCGCGATCGGGACGTCCCGGTGATGTGCCGCCGAGGTATCTGCTGTATCCCGCGCAATTCTGGCCACACAAGAATCACCTTACGGCGATTCGCGTGATTGCCGCGCTAAACAACATGTATGATCCGCCAAGTCTCGTCTGTGTGGGCGCTGACAAGGGGACGAAGGATCATGTCATGCGCGAAGCCAAGGCACTGGGCGTCGAGCATCGCATTCACACGCCGGGTTTTGTCGATCGGAATCGGTTGACTCAGCTCTATCAACACGCCGATGCGCTGTTGTATCCGTCGCTGTTCGGACCCGACAATCTTCCGCCGCTCGAGGCGATGGCACTCGGCTGTCCGGTTGTTGCGGCGCGAGTCTCCGGTGCGGATGAACAGCTCGGCAAGGCGGCGGTGCTCGTCGACCCGTTTGATGTGGATGGATATGTCGAAGCCATTCGCCGGCTGCGCGATGAGCTCTACTGGCGCGATGCGTTGGTGGAAATGGGACGCGACCGCGCGCGATCCTGGACCACCCAGCAATACGTGCTCTCGGTGCTGGGACTCATTCAGTCGCGCATTGCGCCAATGCGAGCCCTGTGGGAGTGAGCGTGCTCGAGGGCGGGAGTCGTCGCGTTGAGCGGCCGCGTATCACGATCGTGACGGCGTCGTTCAATCAGGCGCAATTCCTGGCAGAGACTCTTCGCTCAGTGCGCAACCAACGACGTGTTGACGTCGAGCATATCGTGATGGATGGCGGAAGCACTGATGGCAGCGTCGACATTCTACGTGCGAACGACGACGCGCTTTCGTATTGGGTGAGCGCACCGGACGGCGGACAACCTGCTGCGTGGAACGCGGGCTGGCGTCGCGCGCGCGGTGAGTTCGTGGGATTCATCAACAGTGATGACCTCCTCGAACCGGCTGCAGTCGGCGAACTCATTCGGCTTGCTGATAGTGCGCCGAAAGCGGAGTGGCTGGTTGGTGGCACGCGGTACTTTGGCGATGCGGAGCCATTGGTATATCCCGGCACGCCACAATCCAGTGCGGCCGACGTGCTGTTCTTTGCGAGCTACGCGCCGCAGCCGGGGCAGTTCTTCAAGCGATCGTTGATCGAACGCGTTGGTGGCTTCGATGAATCGCTTCAGTACAGTTTCGATCTCGACTTCTTTGTGCGCTGCGCACTCGCCGATGCAATCTCGGTAGCGACGGAAAGCATTGTCGCGGCGTTTCGCTGGCACGGCGGGAGCAAGTCGATGTCGCAGGCCGGGAAGCATCTTGTTGAAACGCGTCTGGTTGAAGCACGACATTGGCCGGCAGTGCTGGCAAAGGAAGGACGTCGTGCAACGCGCGTGCGTGCGACTCATCATGGCCACAAGGCGCTGGAGCTGGCGCGCGATGCTCGAGTTGCCGGCGACAGTCGTAAGGGCTGGTTACTGCTCGCGATGACAGCGACGGCCTATCCGAGCATGCTGCGCACACGTGCCTTTTACGGAACGATTCAGCGCTTATTGGGGCTGCACAGTTGATTGATCAGCGCGAGCATTCGCGCGCCGGCGACATTCCAGTTCAGGACATCGGTTGCTCGCTGCCGAGCGGCTTGCGCCATTGCGCGATAGCGGGGGTTGTCGCGCCAGAGTCGTTCGATTCGATCGGCAGCGCGATCGACGCTTAGAGGCGTTGGTTCGAGTAAGCCAGTCTCGCCATCGAGAATGATCGTGGGAACTCCACCGGTTCTTAGCGCAACACTCGGCACACCAAACGCACTGGCCTCCGCGTAGACCAATCCGTACGCCTCGGCACTCGATGGCATGACGAAGAAGTGCGAACGTGAAAACAGTGCAGCGAGTCGAGTGCGACCTTCTACGTCGCGCTTGGAGATGAATCCTTCGCGATGAATCCAGATTGGCGTCTCGCTCAGCGTTGGCTCACAGCCGACCACCGTGAGCTCCGCCTTCACACCGCGTTCGCGAAGCGCTTTGGTGATAGCGACGGTTTCGGCGCCACCCTTTCGTATCCAGTCGACGCCGATCCAGAGGAGGTGGCAGACGTCGTTCGATCGGGCGTGAAGCGCATCGGCGACTTCGGTGTCCGACGGAAGTGTTTCGAGGTTTGCTCCGAAGGGAACCACGGCGATTCGCGACGCATCGGCACCGTAGCCGCGGCGCGCTGACTCCGCGGCCCACTCCGAGGCGTAGACGGCGAGGTCCACCGCGTCGACCGCCGCCTGTCCCATCTCCTGACTCTGACGCGCACTTACCGGCGCCATGCGACGAAAGTCGGGGTAGTACTGCTCCATGCCCGCGTTGGTGGCGTCGTCCCAACTCACGTGCGGCACGTCGAGCTTTCCCACTGCGGCGGCAACCAGCGATGTCACCGAGAGCACGGCGTCAACGTCGCCGGGAATGCGCGCCCGCGCCGACTCGCCAAGCGCACGGAGGGACGCGGGTTCGGTAATGGCGTGATAGGTACGATTGGTCGCGTCGTACCAGCGCTGCCGGAGCCGCATCAATGGCGTCCACGCCGACTCCAACGGCCCCACGCGAACCAGCTCGGCGCCCGCCCGCTCCATCGCCCGGGCGATGAAATAGTTGAGCCCCGACCATTGCAGGACGTCGGTGGAATCGTTGAGGGAGACGAGCGCGATTTTCACAGGGAAATCTGCAGCGATGGAGGGCGCCGAACGGTACATTAGCGGACACCGCGTGACCATCAGTAGACGATCACTCCTGCGTGCCGTCTCTCAAGACCCCAACATCCACCTCCATCGAGCGTCCGGTGCGCGTCTTCTTCCCGTGCACGGGACTGGGGCGCCAGCGTCGCGGATTCGAGACTTTCACGCTGGAATGCGCTGAAGCCCTGGCCGACGACTCCCGCGTTGAGCTGAGCGTCTTCTCGGGTGGACCGGTCGCTGAGGTCCCTGCCACGGTGATCGCGAACCTCGCGCGAGATTCGCGCGGCGCGCATTGGCTCGCTGCCTTGCACCGGCGCGGCGCCTACTTCTCCGAGCAGCTCACCTTTTTTCTCAATTTCCTGCCACATCTCCGGCGCGGCAAACCCGATGTCGTGTATTTCGCCGATCTCAACCTCGGCAATTTATGCTGGCATTGGCGCAGGGCGAGCGGACAGCGTTTCCGCCTGCTGTTCTACAACGGAGGACTCACCACCCGGCCGTTCACGCGAGCGGACCTCGTGCAGCAACTCACGCCACTGGGAATCGACGAGGCGATTGATCGCGGCGAAGATCCCACGCGGCAAGTACTGCTGCCGCACGGCGTGCGCATGCCGGATGTATTGCCTCCGCGCATCCTTGGCGCCGATCGCGCGCGCCTTGGCTTGCCCGTTGATCGCCCCATCGTGTTGAGTGTTGGATTGCTCGACGCCGCGGTAAAGCGGATGGACTATCTCATTCGTGAAGTCGCGAGCATGTCAGCGCCGCGGCCGTTTCTTGTGATACTTGGCGCCGAGTCTCCCGAGAGCGACGCAATTCGCCGGCTCGCGCAGGAACTGCTTGGTGCGGAGGCTTTTCTCTTACGCACGGTCGAGCGTGATACCGTCGCCGAGTATTTTCTCGCGGCCGATGTGTTTGCACTGGCGTCGATTCGCGAAGGCTTTGGGCTCGCGTATGTGGAAGCACTCGCATACGGACTGCCTATTATTGCGCACGATTTTCCAGTAACGCGATTTCTGCTTGATGGAATGGCGCAGCTTGTCGATCTGAGGCCATCTGGAGCATTGGCGAGTGCGCTCGACGCGCAGCTCCGCGAGACGCCGCGCGAAGACGACCGTGAAAGACGTCATGCGTCCGCGCGCGAACGCTTTAGCTGGTCTGTACTACGCGAGGAGTATTCGGCCATGCTGCGGCGTGCTGCTTCCATGCCAATGACGGGCCTCTCATGATCACCCCGACCTTCAGCGTCGTAGTGCCCACGAGAGATCGCAACGACTTTCTCGCGATCTGTCTCGACCGTTTAGCACCGAAAGTGCAGACGTATAGCGCCGACCTCTATGAGGTCATCGTCGCGGACGACAGCCCTACCGACAGCGCACGAGAGCTCATTCGCGCGCGCTTTCCGTGGGTGAAGTGGATTGCCGGGCCGCGACGGGGCCCGGCGTCGAATCGAAATCGCGGCGCGACGCTCGCGGTGAATCGCTTTCTCGTGTTTATCGACGACGACTGCGTGCCCGAGCCCGACCTGCTCACGAGTTACGCGGCCGCCATTCACGATGGTGTCGACGTCTACGAAGGAAAGATCACCTGCACGGAGGGCTTCGACTCTCCCCGCGAAACGGCGCCGGTGAATCTCACTGGCGGCACATTGTGGTCGTGCAACTTTGCCATTCGACGCGGTGCATTCGTCGAGGTTCACGGCTTCGACGAGCGTTTTCCGTTGCCGCACATGGAAGACGTCGACATGCGCGATCGCCTGCTCGCCGCGGACTTCGTGATCGACTTCGTGCCAACCGCAAGCGTGAATCATCCGCCGCGTCGGCTGCCGTGGGGCACGAGGCTCGGACGAATGCACAAGGCGGGCGTGCTCTACATGATGCTGCATCCGCCGGTGCGCAGCCTCGCGTGGTTTCTTCAGAATCAGTTCCGGGCGCGCGTTTCGAACGTGCGTCGCAGGAAGAAGTCGATGGACTCGATCACCGCGCTCGCTTCGGTGCCGTTCGAGCTGTGGACGATTCTCGTGAACTGGAACGACTGGATGCGTTGGGCGCGCATCGAGAAGGAATGGCCACGATGACCACCGCGCAGCGGTGGTGCATCATTACCTGCGAATATCCGCCGATGGTTGGCGGCGTAAGCGACCACACGAAGCTGCTGGCGGAACGCCTCGCTGAATCGGGTGATGTCGTCGACGTATGGACACCGCCGCTTGGTAGCGCACCGCCCACTGTTCCGGGCGTGAGCGTCCATCAACTCCCGTCATTCTTCGGGCTCGACTCCATTCGCATGTTGCGGCGCGTGTTCGCCGCGCAATCGCGAGACACGCGGATTCTCGTGCAATACGTGCCAACGGGATATGGCTGGCGCATGATGAACGTGCCGTTCGCCATGCTGTTGTATTCGCAGCGTGAACGCGGGCTCGACATCTACTTCCATGAAGTCGGCTTCCGTTTCACCCAGGAGAAGCGACTGCGCCGCAAGGTGGCCGCCGTCGTGCACGTGGTGATGAACTGGCTGTCGGTGCGTGGCGCGGCGCGGGTGTTCGTCGCCATTCACGAGTGGCGCCGGCGACTGCAGCGACTGGGAGTCCGCTGGCGACAGGCCGAGCGCACGGTGACGTGGGTGCCGGTGCCGAGCAATGTGCCGGTGACGGCTGCTCCCGAGCGCGTGAATGAACTTCGCAGCCGGCTGCTTGCGGGCCGCGATGCGAAGATTGTCGGGCACTTCGGAACGTTCGGCCGCTATCATACCGCCGTGGTGGGACCTGCCTTCGCGCAGGTCCTCGATGACGCGCCCGATCGCATTGCACTCCTGTTTGGGCGAAACAGTCTGGCGATGCGGCGAAATATTCTCGCGGTGCGACCAGACCTCGAGTCACGCGTGATCGCGACCGGTGGATTGGAACCTGCTGAGATCAGCACGCACATCGCCGCCTGTGATGTCCTCCTCCAGCCGTATGAGGACGGCGTCAGCGCTCGGCGCGGATCGCTCATGGCAGCGCTCGCACTTGGACGGCCGGTGATCAGCAACCTCGGTTCTGTCACCGGTGACGTGTGGTTTCAGCGACCGATTGTGCATCTCGTGAAATCAGATTCCGCCGAGGCGTTGGCGGGGGGCGTCGCGCTGTTGCTTGGCGACGAGGCGCAGCGAGAGCAGTTGTCGCGCGCTGCACGAGCGGTCTACAACGAGACCTTCGCCGTCGATTGCGGTGTTGCGTTGCTTCAGGGCGCTGTGCCTGAAGCGATGCGTCCACGCGCCGTTCGTCCCGCTCGTCCGGCCGTTCGCGTGTTGATGTTGCATACCACACTGCCCACGCCGGGTCGTAAGCCGGGAGGCGTTGAGATTGCCGTGCATCGCCTCGCGAACGCGCTCGTCGCGCTTGGCGTGCCCGTGACCGTGGCGAGTCTCAGTGAGCGTCCTGATGACGCGCGTTACGCATTTCGGCAGTTGTTCCACGGAATGGAGTGGCTGCGCGAATCGCGGCTCGGGCGACTCATGGTACTGCCGTGGCTCATGAACGGCTTGCGCGTGAAAGACGCTAACGTCGTGCACTTTCACGGCGACGATTGGTTTGTGTTTCGCCGGCCGCGTACGACGGTTCGTACGCTGCATGGTTCTGCGCTGCGCGAAGCGCAGCGCGCCACGCGTTGGCAACGAAAGTTCGTGCAATACGCTGTCTTTCCGCTGGAGCGGTTGGCGGCGCGCATGGCGACGGTGTCGGTGGCAGTGGGCCGCGATGCGGCGCATATTCACGGCATCACGCGGGTGATTGGCAATGGGGTTGACCCGTCCATCTTTCATCCCGGCGAAAAAAGCGATACGCCGACTGTGTTGTACGTTGGCACCTGGGACGGTCGTAAACGCGGCAAGTGGATGTACGATCTGTTCGTGAATACCATCGCGGCGCGTCATCCCACCGTGCGCCTGCATTTCCTCTCTGACGGCGAACCTCCTGCACATCCGCGCGTTGTGTTCGACCGCTTTCCATCAGACGAGGCGCTTGCGCGGGCGTATCGCGAGGCGTGGGTGTTTACCCTGCCAAGTACGTACGAGGGTTTTGGCATTCCATATCTCGAGGCGATGGCGAGTGGCACCGCGGTCGTCGCAACTCCGAATACGGGCGCGGAAGAACTGCTGGACAACGGCCGGTATGGAATACTCACGAGCGATGACGCGTTCGCGGACACAGTGCTCGAACTCCTGCACAACACCGCGCAGCGTGAGTCGTTCGCTGCAGCAGGCCTCGCGCGCGCGAGCAGTTACTCGTGGGAGCACGTGGCAGAGTCATACGAAGGCCTGTATCGCGAAGCGTTGGTAATGCACGGCGACGCACCGGAGACTGGCTGATGTGCGGCATCATCGGCTACGTGGGGGTAGATGCGCGCCGCTTTCAGTCGCGAGTGCTCGCGGGCCGCGAGCGCATGCATCACCGCGGTCCCGATGACGCCGGTGTCTACGCCGACGACGACGCCTGTCTCGCATCTCGGCGGCTCGCGGTGCTCGATCTCTCGCAGGCCGGCCACATGCCGATGCTCAGCGACGACCACCGCTACGCGCTCGTGTTCAATGGCGAGATCTACAATTTCGTCGAATTGCGTGATGAGCTTTCGAGGAGCGTGCCGTTTCATTCAACCGGCGACACAGAAGTCATTCTCAATGGCTTCCGCGTATGGGGTTGGCGCACGTTGCTCGATCGGCTCGACGGCATGTTCGCCTTTGCACTCTGGGATTCGCGTGACAAGACGTTGTTCGCCGCGCGCGACCGCATGGGTGAGAAGCCGTTTTTTCACACGCGCCTGGGCGATGGCTTTGCGTTCGCATCAACACTCGAGGGGTTGATCGCAATTCGCGGCGACGGCATGTCGGTGGACCCGCACGCGCTCGACGCCTACCTCACCTATCAGGCTGTTCCTGCGCCGTACTCGATCTTTCGTGGCGTGCATCAACTGCCTCCGGCGCACGCGCTCACGCTCACGCTCGGCGTTGCACGCAACCACCTGAATGTCAGTCGGTATTGGGACGTCGCGTTCGCGCCGAAACAGCGCATCGAGGAAACGGAGGCGATCGAGACCATCGACCGCATGACGCGAGCATCAGTGCGTCGTCGCCTGCGCAGTGATGTGCCAACGGGTACGCTCCTCTCCGGCGGTGTTGACTCGAGCCTCGTCACCGCGCTCGCCACCGAAGAGAACGGCGCACCCATCGATGCTGTCACACTCGGCTACGACGGCCCAGTCTCCGACGAGCGCGAATACGCTCGGCTCGTGGCGGCTCGCTACCAGGTTCGGCTGCACGAGCAGGTGCTATCGCCTGTCGTGGTGCGCGATCTTCCACGAATTGTGTGGCACTACGGGCAACCACTGGCGGACGTCTCCATCATTCCAAACTACTACCTCGCCGCGGCGGCGCGTGAGCACATGACGGTAGCGCTGGTCGGCGATGGCGCCGACGAAGTGTTCGGTGGCTACGCACGTCCAATGATCGAACGCGCTGCAGGACCATACCGAGCACTTGTTCCAAGTGAACTTCGCAGCGCGCTCGGCAATGCCCTTCGCGAAAGGCCTGGCACGCGTTCGAAGAGCGCAGTGCGTCGGCGACTCGCCCTTCTCGCACAAGCGGGTGCCTCGTCTGCGCGGAGCACGTTCGTCTATGACCGCGCGTTTCGTGACTTGCGCGCCATGTACGCCCCGCCACTTGCCGCCGCAGTTTCGGATTGGCACCCGGACTCGCTTTACGCAGAGGCGTGGGATCGCGCGATTGCATCCGACGACGTCGATCGTGCGCTCTATGGCGATCTCACCACCTACCTGCCGGACCAGCTGCTCGCGAAGGCCGACGTCTCATCGATGGCGCACGGCCTCGAAACACGGTCGCCATTTCTCGCGCGCGAGATTGTGGAGTTCGCCGCAACACTGCCAAC
>JBBQHJ010000113.1:0-12564 GCA_038323865.1 Gemmatimonadales bacterium | reverse complement strand
CGATCGACGCGACCACGTCAACGGTGTTCGACAGCACCGGGACGGCACTACAGGATGTGGCGGCGGCGCTTGTCGTACATGGGGCATCGGAAGCAACCCATCTGTGACCAGCGCCGCCGTCACCGCTCATGTCACACCGTCTAGTACGTGTAGCGGAACTGCAGCGACGACGTCGTCCCATAGAACTCGCGCTGCTTGTACGCATTCGGATCGCGACCGTAATAATACCCGAACGGCGCGTTGTTGATATTCAGCACTTGGAACACCACCTGCGCATTGCGCTCCACCTGCATGTTGAGCGACGCGTCAATCTGCTTATGCGCCATCATATAGGTATCGCCCGTCACCACACTGTTGGTGCCGTCGCCGAGCGCGAAGATGTATGGCCCATTGTACTGGGTGGTGACGCGCGAGCTCACAATGCCCTTCGCATACGTCAACGCGGCATTGCCATTCCAGTTGGCCTGTCGCGGGAATGGAAGCCCATCGCGTCCTTCAACGTGTGCGACTGACTGCGTGTACGTCGCGTTCGCATCCACACCGAAACCGTTCAGCATGCCCGGAAGGAAGCTGAGGCGACGGACGAGCGCTCCTTCCAGTCCGTAGATGTAACCGTCCTTCCCGTTCTGCGGCTGTGTTGCGTTGTAGCCGTCGAACGGCGCGCCCACGTACGTGAAGGTCTTGTTGTAGATGAAATCGGAAAGCGTTTTGTAGAATGCCCCGCCCTGCATCACGCCGACGTCGGAACTGAAGTGTTCGATGAGCACATCATAGTTCAGCGAGCGCGTTGGCTTCAGCGCCGCGTTGCCGAGTACAACCGCGTTGGGATCGGTGGCCGTTGCGCCAAGGTTGACACTCGTGTGCGGCGCGAGATCGCCATAGAGCGGACGCGCAATGCTGGTTGTCACCGCGGCGCGAATGTTCGTCTCGTCGGTGAGCGAGAAGCGGAGCTGCGCGCTCGGAAAGAGATCGGTGTAGCTCCCACTTCCAGATACCGGCGACACGGACGTCAACTTGGTCACGTTGTCCGTCACCGCCTTGTTCGCCGTGTAGTACGTCTCGGTGTGTTCCATGCGAAGACCAGCCACCCAGTGCCACGGGCCAAGATCGATCGTGTACGCCCCGTACGTCGCACCAATGCGCTCGCGTCCCGAATACACATTCAACTGCGCGGCGAGTGTGTCTGCCGGCGTTGACGAGAACTTCTCCGGATGCGCACGAAGAATGTACTCCTCGTTCGCCTGGTCGTTCGGTGCAATGCCGAGTGGCAGCTTGCCGTTGTAGTGATCGGCGTTGGTGAATGTGCCCAACACATCAGCGAGCGTGAATGACTGACCAGCCTTGAGTGCGCGACCGAATGAGTAGTCGTCGAACGTACGACGTTCCTGCCGGAAGCGCGCACCGAACTGGAGTGACGCATTGTCGCCCATTCCATCGAGCGGAAGCTTGCCGTTCACCGAGATGTTGTAGTCGCGGCCACGCGCAATCTGGTTCGCATTGACGTACGTCCGGAATGCGAACTTGCTCGCATCCGTGGGATAGGCGCCGGCCGGAGCAATGAGCGGAGTTGTTGGATCGCTGCGGTCCCACACGGTGCTGATGCCGGTCTGACGGAAGGTGATGTCGCCCGCATGGAGGCGAACGAGCTCTGTCTGCGTCATGCTCGTTGCGTAGTCCAGAGCCAGACGTCCCGGTGCACTCGTGCCGCTTACACCGAACATGTAGTTCTGATCGATGGGCGTGCGCTGCTGCACATTGCTCGTGATGTTGCCACCGGTGCCCGTGCCGCTGGTCGGCGTCGTTGCCAGTGATGTTGCGGCAACCTGATTCTGATCCTGCCGGTATCGAATGGCGGCGTCGTTGAAACGGGTCCAGAGTCCCTTCACCGTCAGGCTCGTGCGATCATCGAAGCGATAGTCGCTCGAGAAAGCGAGCCCGCTCCGCTGACGTTGCGTGAAATACTCGCGACGGCTCGTGCCCTGCGGAACGATGACCTGAGCGCCGTTCAATGTCTTATAGAAGTAGGTGGGCTCGACGTCATCATAGATGCGATTATTCCGGTCATAGCTCCCGCCCACAAACAAACCAAGCTGACGCTCGGCGCCGAAACGCGTGCCGTATGATGCTGCGCCCTGCCATGCTGGAGCGTTCTGCAGGTTGCTTCGCCCAAATGCGCCGACCATGGAAATGCCGGGCGCGTCGTTCGCGGTCTTGGTGTCCACGTTCACAGACCCACCGATTGCGTCGGCGTCCTGATCAGCGGTGAGCGTCTTGCTTACCTGCGCCTTCGACAGTAGCTCGGCAGGAATGCCGTCCATTTTCGCTGCACGTGAGCCGGCGCCGTTCTTGTCGTCGAAATTGCCGGCGATGTGCGCGCCGTTGATGGTGATGTTCGAGAGATTCCCGTCGATTCCGCGTATTTGTATGTAAGAACCCTCGCCTTCGTGACGTTGGAGCGACACGCCCGGCAAGCGACTCACAGCGTCCGCTGCGTTGGCATTCGGTAGCGCACGGATCTCTTCGGCGACGGTGAGATTCTTGACGTTATCTGCAACCTTCTGGGAGGCGAGCGAGAGCGCCGTGCCCGAAGCGCGTTGTGCCTCGACCTTCACGGCCGAGAGCGACGTTGCGTGCGTAGACATGATGAGGCGCACATCGCGTCTGCCGCCCGCTTCGACGATCGTGGAATCGGTATTGAAGCCGAGGAGCCGTGCTCGCACAATGACGCGGCCACCGCTGGTGGCGACGGTGAATGCTCCGTCCTTATTGGTCTGGGTGACTGCCGCGCCGCTGTTCGTGCTGACAATCACGCCCTCCAGAGGGCGTCCCGATTGGTCGGTGATGCGACCATTCACAACGTCGGGCCGAGTTTGCGCGACGAGCACTGAGGGCACGAGTAGCAGTGCGCCCAGCACGGCCGAGGCGGAATTCTTGTACAAGGAAGTCTCCGGAAAGGTTTGCAGGAGTCGGTTGCGACTCGAATGTCACGAGTCTGCTCATCGACTCTGCTTCTTTCCGGTAACAGTGCTGCGACGGTTTTGAGCGCGCGCCCAACTGTTTGGATTCGGTGTGATGATGATGTTCAAGCGGGATAGTGCCCGAGTCTAGAAAACGCCGCTTGTCAGTACCGCATCGAGCGTGTCCACGATTCGATCAGCATCGGCCATCGAAACACACATCGGCGGCCGAATCTTGATGACGTTGTGGTGTGGTCCCTCCGTTCCAGTAAGGATGCCGCGGTCCTTGAGCGCATTCACCACGAGCGCCGCCTCCTGACCGGCCGGTTCGAGCGTCACGCGATCGCGGACCAGCTCAACGCCGATGAAGAGCCCTGCCCCGCGCACGTCACCGATGATCTCGTGCTTGCTCGCAAGCGCGGCGAGCATGCCTTTGAGCCCATCGCCAATGCGCCGAGCGTTCTCCTGCAACGCTTCTTCCTCGATGACGTCGAGCACCGCGAGCGCCGCAGCCATCGAGACGGGGTTCCCACCGAACGTGCTGAAATACTCCATGCCATTCGCGAATGATTTCGCGATTTCTGCAGTGGTCACCACCGCGCCAACCGGGTGGCCATTTCCCATCGGCTTGCCCATGACGACGATGTCGGGAACAACATCCTGCATCTCGAATCCCCAGAAGTGGTCTCCCGTACGCCCGAAGCCGACCTGCACTTCGTCCACGATGCACACACCACCTGCCGCTCGTACGGCATCGAATGCGTGCGCGAAGTAGCCGCGCGGTGGAATAATCTGACCGCCAACACTTGGCAGACTCTCAACGAGAAATGCACCGTCTCGTGTTGCGTCGATCACATCACGAACATCTTCCGCGTATTTCTCTCCCGCGTGCGTGTCGTCTCGCCGGAATTTGCCGCGATAGTCATCGGGCATCGCGACGACATGCACATCGCGAACGGGCCCCGCGCCGCCGGGCCCATTGAACTTGTACGGGCTGACTTCGACGAGACGCTGCGTGTTGCCGTGATATGCATCTGCGTTGACGATCACGCCACTGCGCCCCGTATGCGCGCGCGCAAGCCGCAACGCCAGCTCATTCGCTTCACTGCCTGAGTTCACGAACCAGCATACACTGAGAGGTGGGGGCAACTTTGCAGTCAGCCGATGCGCATACTCGACAATCGAGTCGTGCAGATAGCGCGTGTTCGTATTGAGAATTGCCATCTGGCGCCGAGCGGCTTCGACGACGCGCGGATGCGAGTGGCCCACGTGCGCAACGTTGTTATACGCGTCGAGATACTCTCGGCCGTCAGCGTCGTACAGGTACTGCTTCCAGCCGCGGACGATATGCAGCGGCTCTGCGTACGACAGGCTGAGATTCGCTCCGAGATTGCCAGCGCGCTCGCGGCGGAGTTTGCCGGAATCAGAGGGCGCGCGACACCGCGAGAACAGTACGTCCTGGGCAATATCGAATGAGACATCGTCAAGCTGCTCGAGCACAGCCCACGCCGGCGCCTCGTGAACACGATAGTACGCAACGTCCGGCGCACTCGCGCGCCGAGCGGCGGAAATCACGACGCTCATGCAGAGCCGGGCAAGCATCAACGGATAGAGCACCCGACGCTCGGCGTCAGTGAGTGGTAGCTCTCCGTTGTATCCTGCGACGACGTGCGCCGCGGCGCCGAGTGGGTCGTTCTTGCCGGTCATTACATATGCAGCGGCGATGGCGAGATCGGTCACGGTGGCGCTGTGCACCATGTCTCCGAAATCGATGAGCCCAGCAACGCGGTCATCGCGGACGACGACGTTGAAGTCGTTCGCGTCGCCATGAATGACAGAGCGCCGGAGTTGCGATGCAACCGGGAGTACCTCGCGATCCACGCGTTCGAGGAGGCGCGACACGAGCGCACGACGGTGTGCGTCTGACACGTGGTGTGTTTCTTCACGCAGCTCGGCTGTTTGCAGCAAGTCCCACTGTAGATGACGATGTGCGGCCGGATGATCGAAGTCGAGCAGCGCGCGGTCGAGCTTCGCCAGCTCGGCACCGAGTGACGAGAGAAGCGCGCTCGATTGCGGTGCTACGCGGGTGAGGAGCGTTCCTGGGACCCACTCGAGCAACCGAACGAATCGACGCACACCCTCGATTTCCGTGGTAGCGAGACGAGGATTGCCGATTCCGGCGTGACGCATCGCGTTGTGCTGAAGCGCGATGCTTTCTTCGGTCTCATCGCGGCTCGCAATTTTGAGCGCCCAGGCATCGTTGGAGTTCGTCGCGATCAGATGGAAGTTGTCGTCGTATTCTCCATCGAGGCGCTCGGCGTGCCCGCGAATGCCGAAGAGTGATGTCGCCAGCTCTGCGGCATTCGTTTCGGAGATCGTATCGCGCGCGGTCGCTGCCAGCGCATGTCCGGTGTCGATTGGCATTCCCAAATATGCTGGTAGCGACGCTACAAATCCCAGTGGACCGAATTACGAGGTGCGGCACCCCAAATGCCTTCATCACTCCGCCGAGTCGGCGGAGTTACTTCCCTTTGTACTCGACCGCCGGCCGCGAGAGCAACACGGGCTCCTTTCCCTGCGTGATGCGATAACTCTGACGCACCGCGAGGTTCGTGTAGACAGTCTTCGACCGTTGCAGATCCGGCCATGCGACGCGCACCTCCTTCACCGTCGACGCAGCTCCAAGCCCGACATGAAGTTGCAACGCGCTCGAACCGAACGACCCGCCCGTTCCTACCGTGCGATACAGCGTGCGCTCCCTGCCACTCGAATCGGAAACAATGAGCTGGACGCGCGCACCAATCGCCGAGCGATTCGCAGCAGTGCCCTCGAGCTCAAGCGTGATCCAGTTGCGAGTTGGCCAACCAGGGCTCTCGAACAGCACGCTCGTGAAGACATCACCCTGATACGCACCGCCCACTACCATATAGATGTCCTCTGCCCCGTCGCGATTGAAATCGGCGAACGCGGGTGCGTGACCCTTCTGGAGATGACCAAAGCCGCCTTCGAGGGTGACTTCATTGAACCGCTTGCCACCGATGTTGTGGAACATGCGATTCGGAATCACTGACCGCAGGTCGGGATTCCCCGTGCCGACGTAGAAGTCGAGCCAACCATCATTGTCGAGATCACCGAAGTTGGCGCCCATGGCGAAGATGACCTTATCGTCCAGGCCAACCTGCTTCGTCACGTCGGTGAAGGTGCCGTCGCCATTGTTGTGATACAGTCGGCTCGATTCGACTTGCATCGGCATCTTTCGATATTCCGCGGCCACGGCATCGTGCAACGCGCCGCTGTTCCTGATGTCGTAGCTCAACACCATCAGGTCTTCCCATCCATCATGGTCGAAGTCCCAGAACCACGTGGCGAACGACATCATCGGAAGCGATGTACCACCGGCGTTCGCTGTCTCTACGAACTTCCAATCCTTCGGCGACGTGCCGCCCTTGTTGATGAACAAGCGATTGGCGCCGCCGAGCACGGAGATGTAGAGATCGGGAAGTCCGTCATTGTTGACGTCGCCCCACGTGACACCCTTCACGAACGCATCGACGTCGATGCCGACAGCGTGCGATACCTCGGTGAAGGTGCCGTCGCCGTTGTTGAGAAAGAGCTCGGAGGGATGCGACCCACCGCCACTGCTCGTGCCGGATTCATGGCCGACGAAGAGATCGAGCTTGCCGTCGAGATTGAAGTCCGCCCATGCGGCGGAGTTGGTGGGATGTCGCGACGCGAGTCCGGCCTTGAAGGTGACGTCCTCGAACGTACCGTTGTCGCGATTGTGCAGGAGAGAGTTGGGCTGCGCGACATTGTCGCCGAGCCACGCACCCCGGAGGATGAGGATGTCTTCGAAACCGTCGTTGTCGTAGTCGGCGTGGATGTTGTTCAACCCACCGGTAATGCCAAGGAGTCCTGCTTCTTTCGTTTTGTCGACGAATCCTCCCTTGCCATCGGCGAGGAAGAGATGCGGCGGATCTCGAAGTCCCCAGGACGTCGTAAAGATGTCGAGGAAGCCGTCATGATTGAAATCTTCGACACTCAGCCCTCCCGATAAACCGCTGACATCAACGCCGAGTTGGTGCGCGATGTTGTGGAATTGCGGAAAGGCTTTGTCGAGTTTCTTGTCGAGACCGGGGATGAGCCACTTGCGTGGAACTCCCTGCGGATATTCACCGACAGCGAGGTACGCGATGTTGAGCAACCACTCGCTTCCGAGGTCATTCGGAAAAGCCTTGAGCATGTCGGTGTACATCGCGATGGCCTTGCGCGCGCCTTCCTGGCGCGTGTGCTGCGCGGCGCCTTCGAGAGGAATGATGCACATGTTCGCCGCGGGATCCATCGCGCAATTCTCCTGCTCGGCGAGTCGCAGATATGCAACGCCGAGCAGGTCGAAGAATGCTTTATTCTGCGGGATGAGCGTGATCTTCGCCGTGCTACGGAGACTCTCGAGCTCCGTGATCGCGTTGCGTGTATCGCCAGATAGGAGCTTCTCCTGCGCGAGCAGGAAGCGACCTTGCGGTTGATCGCCGCCCTTCGAGGCGAGCATTACTTGCAGCGCACGAACACGCTCGCTGTTCAGGAACGTGTTCCTGACGGGATCGGCGGCCGCGCGCGCGTAAATGGCCGACAGTGTGTCGGCCATTTTCTGTGTTTCGTTCTTATCGACTGTCTGTTCAGTGGTGTCGCAAGCGAGAGCGAACACCAAGATCAGCGCCGAGCGCTTCAGTAGGGGCATCGGGTGTGGGTCCCGAGCTGTGGGGTTTGCGGAGTATGCAACGTCTGGAACGTGAACGATAGCGACGGCAGCAGTGTCGCCGCTCATTACATGTGAGGCTGCCATATCGCATGGTCCTTCGACAGCGACTTTGTCGCCCAGGGTTCGAGTAGATTGAATAATGGATGAACCCCGGCGCGTCGATCCCCTCCACGGCATCACGCTCAAAGCAATGATCGAGCACCTCGTCGAACGCTACGGCTGGGACGGACTCGGCACGCGCATCAACATTCGCTGCTTCACGCAGGATCCGAGCGTCAATTCATCGCTCAAGTTCCTGCGCAAAACGGACTGGGCACGCGACAAAGTTCAGTCGCTCTACCTGCACTCCGTCGCGCATCCACGAAAGGGAACTGGGGACGCTACAGCTCCCAGTTGATCGTCACCGGACTGCCGAGGAAGTGCGCGTACCGCTCCGCCGCCGCGATGAACGATTGCTTTTCGGCCGGCGAGAAGCGCCCGAATGGCGACGCCTCGATCACGACGCCCTTTGGCCCGGTCTCACGACGCCACGTCCCGCGAACCTGTCCGTCGAGCAGGAGCGTCGAGAAGAACACGTCGTCAGCGCCAGTCACAACGCGACCGGCGAATTTCGGCGGAAGAGCAGCGCTCCTATTGGAGTAGCCGAGCAGGTATTCGTCGAAACCGGCGAGCAGGTGTGCTGCGGCCTGGACGTCTTCCGGCACGGTGAGGCCGCGCGCCATCCAGTACTCGGTTCCATCGTCGAGATAGCTCTCCAGCGATTCCTTCGCGTGCTGAAGCGCGAGTTTCGCGTCGGCCATCGATAGTCCCGTCCACCACACGAAGTCGCGCACCGTTGCCGGACCATGGCCGGTGAAATAGCGCTCGGCGATCGTACGCAATGCGTCTTCACGTTCGAGTGTGCGCGACGTTGTGATCCAGTCGTCGAACAGCGTGAAGGTGGGCTGCTTGTCCGCATGTGGACCGTAGCACAGCGTGCACTCCATGGAGAGTTGCTGGAGGATCAGCGTGCCGCGCTGCCCTCCGGTGCCCATGCCTCCCTTGTCCAGCGCGGCAAAGAGATCGCGACGGGTCATCACCTTGTGCTGCTGCAACGCCTTGCGCACGATATTCCGGCTGCGACTGAAGCTGCCTGAGTCGAGCTCGAGCTGGCGCTGGAGGCCGGCCGCTTCCTTGAGAACGCGCGGCGCGACGAGCTCGATCATCCATCTCGCGTCGGCGGCGGGGACGAAGTGCAGCGCGCCACGCAGCGCCCAGGTGCGTACGATCGACTTCTCGGTGATCGCCTTCTCGACCGTTGACCGCGTGGCGCCCGCCAACCGAAGCGCGATGGCCCAGAGGGCGCCCGTATAGTCCTGCGCCTGCACTGCACCGAGCCTCGTGACGACGGCTTCCGGCGTCGTGGAGAGCGGGGCTGCAATTCCTTGCGCCTGAAGTCGGAGTTGCGGGATCGACATGCGAGTAATCTCGCTGAAAACCAGAACTCCCGCACGACGTGTTAGGGCCGCGGGCGTTCGCGAGCGAGCTTCTACGCCAACCCCTACAGCATCGGCTGGCATTCGGAGGCCCAAGGCGTAGATTCCGGTATCCCGCCAAGGTATACCATTAATGCGCTCCATCCGCCTCGCCGGCCTCGCGCTACTCGCCGCGTTTTCTTCCGCCGCCGCGCAACACTCCACCATCACGCGCGACGAATTTCGCTCGCGCGCCGACTCGCTCGTCTTCGTCTATCTCGCGGAGTCACACGCGCCGAGTGCGGCGTTTGCGGTCATTCGCGGAAGCGATACGCTGGCGTATGGCGCGCACGGTCTCGCCAACGTCGATGCATGGCGCGCACCAACCGCCTCGACGATCTACGAGATCGGATCGATTACGAAGCAGTTCACGTCGTCGGCGATCATGAAGCTGGTGGAACAGGGACGCGTGAAGCTCGATGACGATCTCTCGAAATACGTGCCGCAGTTCCCGCTGCATGGCAAATCGGTGTCGATCCATCAGTTGCTGAATCACACGTCGGGCATTCACAGCTACACGTCGTCGCCGGATTGGGCGAAGACGTGGAACGATGTGCTCTCGCCCGATGCCGTCGTCAACTTCGTCGCGAACGACACATTCGACTTCGCACCCGGCAGTGCGTACCGCTACAACAACACCGGATACGTGTTGCTCGGCATGGTCATCGAGAAAGCATCGGGACAGAAATACGCGAAGTATCTCGACGAACAATTCTTCAAGCCGCTTGGCCTGCGACAGACGTCGTACTGTCCGTCAAAGACATCAGATCCCGCATTCGCGCTCGGATACAGCAAGGGAACGAACGGCGCAATTCGCGCACAGTTCCTGGACCTCTCGCATCCGTTCGCAGCGGGCGCGTTGTGCTCTACGGTGGGCGAGTATGTGAAGTGGCAGCGTGCGCTCGCCGACGGAAGGATTGTGTCCCCGGCGTCGTACGCGCTGATGTCGACCGCCGACACGCTCAACAGCGGCAAGAAGATCAACTACGGCTTCGGTCTCGTACCGGGAATGTTCAACGGCCACAAGACGGTTTCGCACACCGGCGGCATTCCCGGCTTCGCGACGGCTGAGACCTATGTGCCCGATGATAGCCTGAGCATTGTGGTGTTCACGAACTTTGATGGCGAATCACCACAGACGCTCTTGCAGAATCTTCTGCGCGTAGCGTACGACGTCGCGCCCGTTGGGAAAGGCGCAGCTGCGCAGTCGGCTACTCCAGTGCTCTCGGCGTCCGATCGCGACGCGATCGCCGGCAACTACACATTGCAGTTGCCTGGTGGGCAGGCGCTGCCGATCAAGTTCTTTGTCGACGGCACTCGCCTCATGTCGCAGGCACAGGGACAGCAGGCGATCGAAGTTCGCTATCTCGGCAATTACGTGTTCGGTGTGGCGTTCGATCCGGCGCTGCGGTTCACCTTCACGATGGACGGGGGCAAGTCAACCAAGGTGACGTTGTTGCAGGGTGGTATGACAATCGAGGGACCGAGAGTTCCTTAGCGCGGTACGAGTGCGCTGGTGGAGTTGCATGCTGCGCTGCCTGCCAGTAATGCGCTGACCTACTTCCGAACCATCGCTCCCACCAAGCGACCAACTGCCCCAAGCGTGGTCTGCGCCGATGTCAGCCCAAGCATGTAGTCCTTGTCGTTGAACGTCGTGAGTACATCCGTCGGCTGATGGTGCGTCGGATCGTAGTTCCCGCCGATCTGTGATCCGCGTTCATTCTCGCGAAGACTGAGCGATGGAACGAGATCCTTGAACGGATCCGAGTCGGTGTTGGTCATGTGCGGCCCGACCGACGCTGGGTAGTGCGTTGCGAACTTCTCGTTCGCCTTGCGCCAGAAGAATGCCAACTTCATCGACTCGTCGCCAAACTTTGACGTGCTCGCGAACTCGATGTTGATGTCGGCGTCAGGGCGTTGTGTCGGCGACAGCTTGCCATCAGCCGTTGGCGGGCCGTGATCGACCATCATCATGTCGTGCTGAATCATGCCGAGCCACTTCGGCTCTGGAAACTTGCCGGAGCCCGCGGGACTCTCCTTGCCCTGCATCGGCCCGCGCTGGTCGACGTACGCGTGTGCGCCGTTGAGGCCAGTCTCTTCGTTGTTCCAAAGCGCAAAGCGGATGGAACGTTCTGTCTGTACATCCGGCATCGAGAAGATGCGCGCCAACTCCATGACGATCGCGGAGCCGGACGCGTCGTCATTCACCGCTTGGCCCCAACCGATACCGTCCATGTGCCCGCCGATGATGTACATCTCATTCGGGAACTTCGTGCCGACTTTCATGCAAATCACTTCCTGACGTTCGCCCGCCGTGGTCGGCTCCATGTTGATCGCGCGGATCGCTGCGTCCGGTTGCGCGAGCGAGTCGTTGTTCACACCGCGCTCGCGCATGTCGCTGAAGACACGGCTTCCGCCAGGACCGTTGCCTGCAGTGCCGCGGCCGTTTGGTGAAGTGATCGGAGGGCGTCCGCCGCCGCCGGCACGTCCAGCCGGCGGCGCAGGATTGTATTGATACGTGATGCGCTCGACATTCTGGCATCCGTAGGCCTTGAGCTGCGCTTCGATCCAGTCGATGGCGTCACGATTGCGCTTCGTGCCCTGCCGGCGATCGCCGAACTGGGCCAACCCCTTGATGGTGTTCTTGTATTTCTCGAGATCGAGGCGATCGACGATAGGTTGTACGGGATCGTACGCCGTGTCGGGCGCAGCGCCTCCCGCACGCTGCGCCGATGAAAGCGAAGGAACAACAGTCGCCATCAGGAGACTACATCCAGCCGTCAGGAGAAAATTGCTTCGTCGCATCTGTGGTTATTTAAAGTTCGGATTGTTGCGCGTCTCTACGTCCGGCAGCGGAACGCATGTGAGATCGCTGTACGTATTGCCCTTGATTGTCAGTCCCTTCACGAACGGCAGATTGTAGCGCAGCATGTCCCCATACCGCTGTCCTTCGCTGAACAGCTGACGGCGACGCTCTTCGAGCACGAGATCCGTGAACGCCTGCCCAGTCGGTACGGCACCAGTGAGCACGGGAACAGCATTCGCCGTACGTACCGCGTTGATTGCATCGAACCCTTGCTGTCCACCCACTGCCTCGGCGTAAATGAGCTGCGCCTCGGCCCACGATGCGATCGGATGCGGCGTACCGCCAGTCTGGGCGATGAACTTCTGCTGCTGAAACAGCGGCGTGATGCCGTCGTTGGCTTTCTTGCCCGCGTCCTTCACCTTCACGCGCGGATCGGGCACGTTGCCAGCCACACCGTTCACCGTGAGGTTGCGATACGGCGCCGACACCGAGAGATAGTCGTTGCGGATGGTGAGATTGTAGATTCGATTC
>JBBQHJ010000112.1:0-12636 GCA_038323865.1 Gemmatimonadales bacterium | reverse complement strand
AGATTCCTCGACTCCGCTTCGCTGCGCTCGGAATGACACACTATCGCTTCGCGGCTGCGCTCGGAATGACACGGTGTCGCGCGCTCGGGATGACACGGTATCGGGACGTGGTGCAGTCCGCGCGGAGTCAGCCGCCGCCTTCTCCTCATCACTCTCCGGCAGCAGCGGACTCGGCTCACTCTTCTTCAAAACCGTGAGATAGAGCGCCGAGGTGACGGGGTGGTCGTAGCTCGTCATGTCGAGCCAGCCGCTGGTGGGGCCGAAGTTGGTGCTCGCGAGAAACCAGAGATACTTGCCGCTCGCATCCCATGCGGGATTCTTCGCGTCGGCGAGTCCGTCGGTCATCTGCACCTTCTGCCCGGTCTCGACGTTGTAGGCAAAAATGGCGCGGAACATCGAGGGCAAGCGCTTCGCATACGCGATCCATTTCCCGTCGGGACTGAACTTGGGATCGAGCGAGCGCGTGGGAATCATGAATGGATCGGTGTCGATATGCGTCGCCTTGCTCGTGGCGATATCGAGCACCCAGAGTCGCAAGTCGGTGTCGTGATAGAGCACCTTCTTTGAATCAGGGCTCCACTCGGGTGTGTAGTAGAAACTGGGCGACGGCAGCGTGATCGCGCGCTTGGTCATGCCGTCCTGACTCGCGAGGATGAGCTGATACTCACCCGAGGAATCGGAGAACCATGAGATGTACTTGCCGTCGGGTGACCACGCCGGCTTGCGGTCCGCCGCCGTCGACGAATTGGTCAAGTTGCGCGCATCGCCCTTCTCGGCGGGGATGGTAAAGATGTCGCCGCGTGCTTCGACCGCTGCGCGCTTACCGGTTGGCGAGAGCGCGAGTGCGGCGACGCGGTTGGAGACGTCCTTCCACTGCGGCATCATCCACGGGAAATCGCCGTTGGCGGAGATGTTGACGACGTGCTCCTTGTTGCTCTCGAGGTCGAGCTCGTGGATGTATCCGCCCTGCTCGAAGACAATGGCGTTTGCAGTGGTGCTGGCGTCGAGTGTCTTGACGTCGTAGTCGCGAAAGTTCGTGGCCTGCTTGAGGGATTTGTTTCGGATGTCGTAGGACCAGACGTTACTCACGCCATCACGGTCCGACAGGAAGTAGACGACGTCGCCGACCCATGCCGGATCCATCTCCTTGCTGTCGGTCCACGGCGGCGAAGTGACTTCGTGCGACGACATGTCCTCGATCCAGATCGCGCGATTCTGCCCGCCGCGGTAGTTGCGGCGCTCCTCGTCCCAGGAGTTGTTCATGCGGTAGGCGATCTTCTTCCCGTCGGGGGAGATCTTGCCCTGGTAGGCTCGCGGCATGGGCATGGCGGTTTCGGGGCCGCCATTGACGCTCACTTTGTAAAAGCGGGGGGTCGCGCCCGGAGCGTCGGTGTTCCTTCCGCTGTTGAAGACGATCTCGCGGCCGTCGGGGGTCCAGCCTTGGACGACGTCCGGGCCGGGGTGGAAAGTGAGCCGTTTGGGCTCGCCCCCTTCTATAGGTAGTGAATAGACGTCGACGTTCCCGGCGTATTGGGCGGAGAAGGCGATTGTCTTTCCGTCCGGGCTCAGCTTGGGGTTGCTGGCCTCGCCTTGGAAGCTGGTGAGGCGTCTGGCCGAGCCTCCTGAACGATCGACAATCCAGACGTTACCGGCGTAGGTGAAGGCGATGCTCTTTCCCGAGATGGAGGGGGAGCGGAGCATGCGGGTCTGGGCGGGCGCGATCTGAGCGATCGCGAGGAGCGAGACGGCGAGGAGCGAGGTGCGCATCGTGTGTTTGTCGTGTGCGGGGAGGCGCCACGACGATAACTCCCTCGATGCTCGGCGGATAGTCGCCCGTTGTCGTCCTGGACCTGCTAGCCGCTGTCGTCCTGAGCGAAGCGAGGGACCTGCTTGTCGGTGTCATTCCGAGCGGAGCGCGTAGCGCGCAGTCGAGGAATCTGCACCCCACGCCTTTCGTGACCTCAACTTGACTCGGCGCTCTCGCCGAGCGTAGGCTCCATGAATCGCGTTTCGCGCCGACGCGCAATCGATTGGTGACACATGTCAACGGCTACCAAGCAATGGACGCTCGAGGAGGTGCACAGCCTCCCCGACGACGGCAACAAATACGAGCTCGTGCGCGGAGAGTTGTTCGTGACTCCGGCGCCCAGTCCCGAGCACGAGGACATTCTCGCCAAGCTCTCCTCGATCCTCGAGCCGTATGTTCGGGCCGAGGGATTGGGCATGATCTACCATCCTCGTGCGATTCTGGCCTTTGACAGTTCCGAGGTCGAGCCCGACCTGATGGTGCGCCATCCTCATTCTGGCCCGGGAAAGACCTGGGACAACGCTCCGATTCCCAGCCTCGTGGTCGAGACGTTTTCGGGAAGCACGCGGCGGCGGGATCAGGTTCAGAAGCGCAAGTATTATCGCGACGCCGGCGTCGACGAGTATTGGATGATCGACCCGGAGCGGCGCACGATCACATCAGCGCGAGCGTGCCGATGTCGTCTCGCAGCAGCAGATCACCTGGAGTCCAAAGGGTGCATCGGTGTCGCTGACGTTCGAAGTGGCGTCGGTTTTCGGGTGAAGCACAACCCGTGTCATTCCGAGCGGAGGCCGAAGGCCGAAGTCGAGGAATCTGCACCTCCACGCAGTTTGGGATCCTTTCGCGACTGACATGGAAGCACCCCACTCCGCGCGGTAACTTGGCGGAGTGATCCCTCGGCAAATTGCATCGGCGTTTTCCCTCCCCGTCCGTACCCGCGGCGACGACTACTTTCGCGCGCGCACGGTGCGGATCTTGGCCGCGACGAGCGACGGGCTCGACGCACACGTCGAGGGAACACTCGACTATCGGGTCATCGTTCGCGCCCAGCCCGACATTCTCGTGGCCAGTTGCACGTGCCCCTTTGCCATGGAGTATGGGCTCTGCAAACATATCTGGGCGACGCTGCTTCAAGCCGACGCCGATGCAACGCTCGCACCGCTGATCTCCGCCGCTGGTTCGCGCGTGTCGATCGTCGCGACTCGTGCTGATGTTCCTCCGCCCGAAGAGCGCGTCGAAGATGAGGTCTACGTCGACGACTTGTTTTCCGGCAGACGCGTTCGCGTCGAGCGCGGAAAGAAGCCGAAGAAGCGCGCGCCGAGTGCACCTATTCGCCCGCTTGGCAGCATGCCCGCATGGCAAGCGATGCTCGGCAACGCGCAGCGACAGATGGCCCTTATGTCGTCGACGATGCCCAGCGCGACGCACACGCATTGGCCAGCGGACCGGCGCATCGTGTACATCGCGGACCTTCCACTCACCGCTTCCGCCGACGGATTGATGGTGGAGGTCGCGACCGAGCGAGAGATCAGTGTCGGCGAATGGGAAGCAGCAAAGTTATTTCGCGACGGTCGCGAAGCCTGGCTAGCAGTACCTGACGCCGTCGACCAACAGATTGCGCAGATGTTGATTGGCGCCGAGCCCGCCGGTCCGTATGGACGTGCGCAGGCGGGCATGCGTTTCGTGTTGCGCGCGCCCGCATTCGGCACAACGCTGCGTCTCATGTGCGAGAGCGGGCGCTGTCGTGTGCGTCACATGACCGGCGAGCCGGCGATTGGATCAGCGTCGTATGATGATGCCCCACCCTGGCAGTTACGTCTTCGCGTTTCACCGGAAACGTCGTCGGGACACTCGGCATCGCTCGAGCTCACGCGTGGCGACGAGACGATGCCATTGTCCGAACCAGTTGTGCTGCACCGGGAAGGAATTCTCCTCGCGGGTAATGCGTTCAGCCGATATGTGCATGGCGGCGCGTGGCCGTTTGTCCTGATGTTCCGCGAGCGTCCGTCTCTCAGAATAGCCGCGGGCGAGTTGCCGCGATTCCTCGAGATGCTCTACGCCATGGATCACGCACCGCAGGTCGTGTTGCCACCCGAGGCAGGCATCGCCGAGCTTCGCGAGCCGCCCGTGCGATGTGTGAGCATTCTTCCGGATCCAACGCCGTGGCGGCGGACGCAGAACGAGTTGGTGCTGTCATTTCGTTACGGAAGCCGGCGCGTTGAGCCGGGGAATACCGCGGCCGTCTTCGATGTAACCGTGCCGGCGCTGAGACATCGCGATGCCGACGTCGAAGCGCAGGCACTGGAAACACTATTCGCACTCGGCGCAAAGGAGGAGGTGAATCGCGTCGACGAAACGCCGACAATAACCCTTGCGGCGAACAAGCTCGGCGCGTTGATCGCTGCGCTGGTTAGCGATGGCTGGGAGGTGGATACGAATGGCCTGCCGGTCCGCGCGGCGGGTATTACGCGTGCGTCGGTGCGATCGGGTATCGATTGGTTCGAGCTCCATGCAGGGGTACGCTATGGAGACGTCGAAGTGTCCCTGCACGATCTCCTTAGCGTGCGACGAACGGGCGCGTCGACGATTGCACTTCCCGACGGCAGTCATGGATTGCTGCCGCTCGATTGGCTCGCGAGGCTAGGACCGATTGCGGCGGGGAGCACGCTCGTTAACGGAACGATGCGATACGGGAGTACGCAGCTGGCGTTGCTCGACGCACTACTGGCCACTGTTCCCGAGCCCGACGTCGACGAGACCTTCGCAACTGCGCGCACAGCACTGCGGAGCTTCGAGCGCGTGGAAGCAGCTGATCCGGCCGACACATTCATCGGTACGCTACGCGGATATCAGCGCGAGGGGTTGGGCTGGCTGAACTTCCTTCGCACATTCGGCCTCGGTGGTTGTCTCGCCGACGACATGGGGCTCGGCAAGACCGTGCAAGTGCTGGCGTTGCTCGAGTCGAGACGCGTTCGTGGAACGGAGCCGAGTAAGCCGTCGCTGGTGGTTGTGCCGCGTTCGCTGGTGTTCAACTGGATGCGCGAAGCAGAGCGCTTTACGCCGAAGCTGCGTGTGCTCGATTACAGCGGTGCGAGTCGGCGCATCGAGTCCATCAATGCATCGCAAGTCGACGTGGTGATTACGACCTACGGCACATTGCGTCGTGATGCGGCCGAGCTGTCCCACATACCGTTCGACTACGCGATCCTCGACGAAGCGCAGGCCATCAAGAACGCATCATCCGCCTCCGCGAAATCAGTGCGGCTACTAAAGGCCGATCATCGGTTGGCCATGACAGGCACGCCCATCGAGAACCGGCTCGAGGAGTTATGGAGTCTGTTCGAGTTCCTGAATCCCGGCATGTTGGGTAGCGCGTCGAAGTTTGCAGGGCTCGTGCGTCTCGCCGGTGTGGGAGAGGTTACGGGTGGACGCGATGTCCTTGCGGCGGCGTTGCGGCCGGTGATTTTGCGGCGCACCAAGGAACAAGTGGCGAGTGACTTGCCGGCGCGTGTGGAGCAGACACTCACCGTTACGCTGGAAGGCGCGCAGCGCAAATTCTATGATGGGCTGCTCGAGAGTTATCGTCGCAGTGTGCTCGAGCGCGTGGACCGCGATGGTGTGCAGAAGACGCGCATGCATATCCTCGAGGCGCTGTTACGGCTGCGGCAGGCGGCGTGTCATCCTGTGCTCGCAGACCCGAGTAGAGTTGATGCGCCGAGTGCAAAGCTCGATGCGCTGATGCCGGCGATTGCCGAGGTGACGGCGCAGGGTCACAAGGTGCTGGTGTTCTCGCAGTTCACGTCGTTTCTGGCACTCGTGCGCAGCCGACTCGACGAGCTGGGAACGACGTACGAATACCTGGATGGCAAGACGCGGAATCGCGAGGCACGTGTGGACCGGTTTCAGAACGACGCGGCGTGTCCGGTATTTCTCATCAGCCTCAAGGCGGGCGGGCATGGGCTGAATCTCACTGCGGCCGATTACGTGTATCTATTGGATCCGTGGTGGAATCCGGCGGTGGAAGCGCAGGCGATTGATCGTGCGCACCGGATTGGGCAGATGCGTCACGTGTTGGCGACTCGGATTGTGGCGCGGAATACGATTGAGGAGAAGATTCTTGAGCTCCAAGCATCGAAGCGCGCGTTGGCGGATGCGATACTGGGGCAGGATCAGGGGGTGCTAGCGCAGATTGGGAGGGCGGAGTTGGAGATGTTGCTGGCGTGAAGCGGATGCCGAGTATTCGGACGACTCCGCCGAGGGGGTAAGGTATCGGTATGCGATGTTAATTCCGTGTACGGTCTACGATCTCGGCGTTTCACCGACATCGGGAATCGCTGCGAGTGCTCGACGGTGTGCAGGGCGGCGGCCCATCTCTCTAGTGTTATCGCATCACCGCCCAACCAATCTTGGCGATACCATCAGCCCAAATCCGACTGCGTAGTAGCCGTTGAATCGATTCGATCGACTGTACCGTAGCACCTCGAGATAGGCGTCGGTGCCGGAGAGCAGCGCATGAAGACCCACGCCAGAGGCGAATGTGGGTGCCACCTGCGTACCGTGAAGCACTGAGACGCCGGGGCTCATGATTGAATATGGCGCGAGCGTAAGCTGAGAATTGAGACGAAAGCTTGCAGGCGAAAGAATGGGAGATACACGCAGACTGACTCCCTCATACGTGGCCTGCCCTTCTGGCGTCTCCTTTCGGAAGGAATCCATTCGCGCCTCAAAGCGATACGCGAATCCCGCGAGCACATCACCGAGGAGTTCCCCCTTTCCCGGCAGCCCCCAGGAGTGTGCGTGGACAAAGACGCCGAGCATTGGTGTCCACGAACCGTCCTGCGTGCGACTCATCGACGCTATGTACCTGAATCGCCCAAGGCACAGTCGATCGCCGGCAAGTGCACTACTTTTGCAATCAACAACTTTGACTTCCGACTGTACCATCCATTGTTCGACTCGCGTTGCTCTTAAGGTCTGAGATGGCGACCATGTCGAATCGATCTCTGGAAGAGTACTCGCGGTGTACGGCTGCAAGACTTGGTTGTTCGAAGCAATGGCCTCGCGCTTCAGGCTATCGGCGAGGTCATTTTGAAGTGTCATTAGTGACGAGAGTGAGCGCGGCGCGACTCCTCCGGTGCGCGGGGCGCTCAAGGTCATCAGCGGTTCGTTAGCGGCCCAGAGCGCGCCCATACGCGTCGTTGCGTAGTCTGTGGTTCCGTCGGTCTGCCATTCGACCGCGAGTGTTCCGACGAACAGATCCGCTGATCGATCAGCCATCGGGCGTGGGTGCTCAACATCGATGTAGAGATGGTTGCTCTCCACCGCTCTCGACCTGACCGTAATGGATGACCCGCTGCTCCAGCTGTCGGACAAGCTCGTGCGCGGTTTCGTTGCTCCCTGCCACCATCCGAGGTCCAACACAAAATGCTGGGCGCCACGCTTCGCCGGATCCGTGTACAACGGGGACTGCCCTTCGCTACAATCGCCTTCGGAGCCAAGGTTGCGCACCATGATAGCCCACTCTTCCCTTAAGTGGCCCTCGCTCGTTCGTAGCGTATCCAGTAGCACCGCCATCGCATACACCGGGTGCAACTCAGCCTGTAGGGCGTGCACGCCATCCAGTCCATACGTTCCGTTGACTATGGCGAAGTGCCCGTCCAAAAGCGCGTGCGCGCGCGCGTCCGGATTCTTGCTCCACATTGCAGCGTTGAGGGCCTGCCACCATCCAGATCCTCCGTTCATCCGGGCGAGAGATTCTGCGTGATAGAACTCGATGTGGTAGGCAGCGTGGTGGTCGAAGTCTGGTGCGTTGCCGGCGGTGAGGGCGTTTGGCTCGGGAGGCCGAAGTTCAATCGTGAGATCGTGATCGCCCGCACCATTCGAATAGCCGACCCAATGCAAGAGTCCCGAGGCCGTTACCGGGAACCAGTTAATGTGTCCGCGCAGATTGCCTATTACGCTGCTGGTTCCGCAAATAAATCCAACGCCCAGTACGGAGCTCGCTTCGTTGAGCGTCACAACATGACGCTCGGCGTCGGACAGACATCCTGGCCGCGTCACTAGGAGAGAGCGACGGTCCAGCTCACCAGAGCTAACACGAAAACGACAGCGCTCTTCGATGTTGGGACGTTTAGACCCGTCCATCCACGCTGGATTTAGTAGAAATCCATTCGCATCAAGAGCGCGATTGGAAGACGTTCCGTCAAAAATTGCCAGCGTGGATGTTTGCGCGTCGACATGCGCCGCAGTGCAGAGGAAACTGAGAACAATGACGAAACGCATTGTCTGTCTCATGATCATTGGCGGTGTCAGGCTGAAGGTTATGGCAAGAAGAAGCGCCACTAAGCAGACTTCCCGTCAAGTTGTCAAGGACGGGCTTAGAAAACCTTAAGCTGCTTGCGTGTGGTTGCGATGATAGCGTTACTATTTAGCCTACCTCGTCGACACACCTGCTATGAAATACCGATACGCGTCATCTGCACTCTTTCTGGCGACATTGGCGTGCTATCCACTTCGTTCACTCGAGGTGAAGCCAGAAGGACTTTATGCTCTTGGTTCGTGTAGCACCGACGCTTGTCCCGATACGGTTTCGGTAGCCTACATCGGCGTTGGAGGGTTCGTCATTCGGTCCGGTACCACCGCGATACTTACCGGGCCCTCGTACACTCACCCGTCACTTCTTGCCCTACTGATTCCAAGGCAGTCGAATGCCGACTTGGTAGCCGAGATGTTCCACCACTTTGATGCGACAGGCATTCGCGCGGCAATCGTGGGACACTCCCACTACGACCACCTCATGGATATGCCCACCATTATGCGGACTGTTCTCCCCATCGTTCCGCTCTACGGCAGTCCCACCACTAAACATGTCTTGGCAGGAGCGGGAGATATCGACGGCAATCGCATCACGGCCATCGATACGATGCGTGCAGGAAGTGCGACCCGTGTCGGTGAGTGGTTCTACGTCAATGACGCGGCCGGAGCTCGGAGATTTCGGTTCATGGCCGTCGTATCTACACACGCGCCGAACGTGGGTGATTTCACAATTGCTAACGACACGCTGTTTGCCGATTTAACGGAGTTGCCCTCAGCTCCCGGCCGATGGCCGAAGGGAGAGGTCTACGCCTACGTAATCGATCTGCTCGATGTGGTCGGCTCTCCGGTCTTCCGAATATTCTACCAGGACGCCGCCAGCGATCCCGAGCACAGTGTACTTCCGCCATTTTCGGGAGCAGATAATCGGCCTGTCGATCTTGCGATTGTGTGCGCAGGAAACTTTTCCGAAACACCCGACTATCCAACAGCCCTCCTCGGGAAATTGCATCCGCGATTTGCGCTGGTGGGGCACTGGGAAAGTTTTTTTCGCGGTCCGGAACAATCGCTTCAGATTATTCCGTTGCTCAGAGCCGATGAGTTGCGGAAGCGACTAAGGGATTCATTAGAAGCACGTTGGGCCACGCTTCGCCCATTCAGCGTTGCGAAGTTTCCAGTGGCACGTTAGCGCCTCATGCTCTGACCACGGTGAGGAGTAACTTTGGTCGCCTGTTGAGTGTCCCGATATTTGAGCGATGGCGTCACTTCCAAGGGTTATAGCTGGGCGGAGAAGTTCAAGCATTTCTCAAGGTGATGCGCCCCTCGTGGCCTTGCTACCCCGTCAACGGGCTCGCACCTTTCCCCTCCGCGTTTCCCCCGCCGCACTCAGCCAACCCGCACTACCTAGGGAGTGAGCTATGCGCCTCCGCCGCCTCGCTGTGGCAGCCATCCTGGCTACCTCAGCGTGCTACCACCAGATCGTGAACACCGGCCAACCCGCCGGTACCACCACGATCCACAAGGAATGGGTCTCCACCTGGTTCTGGGGCCTCGTCGCCGCCGACCCCATCGACGTCTCCAAGGAATGCCCCTCCGGCCTCGCCGTCGTCGAGACCCAGATGAGCTTCATGAACGGGCTCGGCACCGTCGTCACGCTCGGCATCTGGTCGCCACGCGACGTGTCCGTCACCTGCGCCTCCCGCGCCGCAGCACTACCCCGCGGAGCGAAGGAATTCGCCATCGCGCCAAGTGCCACGCTCGAGGAACGAATTGCCATCGTGAATGAAGCGATTGCCACATCGGGAGAGCTCGGCGCTCCTGTCGTGCTCCGCTTCACGTCAATCACCCACTAACCACATGGTGAGCTCTATGTCGCGAATTCGCGGCGCAGCACTGATTGCAGCAACCATGCTACTCGGCGGGTGTTACCACATCACGGTGGTCTCGGGCCAGCCACCGGCACCAACGAAGATCGACAACGAATGGCAACTCTCGTTCGTGTTCGGTCTCGTGCCACCGCCCGTCATCAACTCGCAGACGGTCTGTCCACGCGGCGTGTCCAAGGTGGAAACGGAGACCACGTTTCTGAATGGACTCGTCGGCGCGCTGTCGTCGTCAATCGTCACGCCAATTCACGCGACGGTTACCTGCGCGTCCGGTCCACGCTAATTTACTAACGCTTTTTCTGTAAACGACGCGCCCATGCTCTCTTGAGAGTGTGGGCGCGTCGTCTGTTAGCGACTACCGCCGTGTAGGAGATCCTCTATGAACGCCAACGCGATGTCGATCTGGAACACGCCGCCGTTCACGTTTGTATCTCTCCGTCGTAGCACGCCGAGTTGAACGGCGATCGACGACAGGGGCTCCACGCGCGCCAACGCGCCATACGACTCGGGCACCGCAACCGCCGCCGCGTAGGCGCCAATTCGCATGTTGCTCGTCGCACGGTACAACACGCCCACCTGCGCCTGCGCGGTTGTGCTGAGCATGTGGTCGCCGCGGATGTCCTTGTTGTCCGTCATTCCCACCAAGCCCATCGCCGAGGCGAGGAACTTTGGCGGTGTGCGATGGCGGACGCCGTTGCTGCCGACTGTCTCGCTTCCGTCACCCAATTCTTCACGAACTTCGGCACCCCAATAACCGTTTGGCCGCAGCTCTCCGGTGGGTCCGGCTACGATGCGCCATGACACTTCCTGCGCTGCAAGCGTTAATGGCGCGGCGACGCACGCGATCATCAGTGCAATACGATGAATTCGTTTCATGGTCAGGGTGCGTCTGGCGCCGGTTGCTTGATCATCTTCTTGATCTCTTTCAAGACGTCTTCGTCATCACACAGGAATGCATGCGCGCGTACGTCGTCGAACGACGTCACATGTGGGCCGAATGGCGTTCCGCCCCAGTCTACAGTTCTCTCCTCTGGTACAAGCGTATCGCCGGCTTCCTCGGCCTCGTGATCGGGGAATAGCGTAACGCCATCACGCACAATGGAGACGGGAGTGCCCTGTCCTTCACCGAGTATGACTTGCGCGTCAATCCATGGTCCCATGTTCGAGAAGGGACCATTCATCAGCGCGTGAAATTGCGCGGCTCTCGCGAGCATGTCTGTTAGCACGGCAGGCGTTACGTCACTCGTGTCGGTCCAACCGCCGTCATCCGTGAGTTGTTCGTTAGCGGGGCGGGCTGCTCCGTTCTTGCCGACGACACAGTCCCACGTCGGGAGCATCTGATACAACGCCGGCCAGGTGCGAATTGGCGCGCGCGTTGTGAGCTGGTTGTTCGCGCCAAGATCATCAAGTCCAAAGAGCAACGGGTTCGCTGCGCGCATGGTGCCCGCGAGCGGCGGAGCAACGAGAATTACACGCTGTACTTTCTTCGCGAAGTCGTGTGGCAGCAACTCGAGCTTGCTCGCCGCGATGATGACAAGGCAGCCCTGTGAATGACCGACGAGTGTCCACCGCTGTCCTGCTGGCGCTGGATTCGCGTCGAGATACTCATTCAACAGTTCTGCGTTATGACGGATGTCGGCTCGCCAGTCATAGGGAAAGACATCCTTGAGCATGTTCCACAATCGATCATACGGAGTCTGCACCACGAGATCCGCACTGATGATTGTGCCGGGCTCCATTGAGGTAAGCACAGGCGCCCAGATCCCCGGCTGATGCTCCATGCTGAGCAACTGCGTCCACTCCGCGGGAGGGCGTCCGCCCAGTTCCTCTTTCGATAGCCCTAGCGATGCACGGACTGCGTTCCAGATGCAGCGGCCCTGTTCGTCGAACAGGGAACTGGCCTCAGTGCCAGGAACGAGAAGTACCGGAGTTGCCATTGTCGTTCACGGTTATGGAGCAACGTGCTTCCTCAACTTGCCGCCTTATGGGCTGATTCGCCAATGCGATTGGTGACAAGACCATCTACGTGGTCGAGCAGGTTTATGTCGCCCTCGCTCGAGGTGAGGGCCAAAATTGGACATGACGCGAGAGTGCGCGCGTCCATCATGAACGGCAATCCACGCTCAACTCCGCGCGGGTAAACTCCCCAGCGCGCAAGCAACTCTGCAAGGCGACCTACGTTGGCGCTGTCCGTGTCGTAAACGACGCCCAAGCCACTAACCACGAGAGAGCGCACCTTAGCGGCCGCCAGTCCATCCAGCATCGAGTGCGAGACGTCCGCTCCGTGCGTGGCTGCATTCTCGACAACATGCTTAGCCCGGGTGACAGGACGCCCACGCCGCTCTACAGGCGGCAGTTCCAGCGTTCTGCTGAGCCGAGCGAGGTGTAGTGTGCTGTGTCGCCACAGGTCGATGACGAGTGCGACGGTGCGCGCTTCGTCGAAGTCGATTGTCAGCTGTTGTTTGCCGAAGCCGGCCGCCACTGCGATGTCCGCACAGCTCGCGGCCTGCTTCAGGAGCATCCCCATCGAGACATTCAATTCATGCACCAGCCCAAACCACCGCGCCTCGACGTCGTTGTTCGCCGCGGGTCGCTCGAGAATGCGACGGGTGTTCTGAATCCACTTGGACG
>JBBQHJ010000111.1:0-12640 GCA_038323865.1 Gemmatimonadales bacterium | reverse complement strand
TGCGGCTTCCGTGAGTCGCTCTGGATCGCGGAACAGATCACTGCCACCGAGTCGAGGATCCACGGTCGTGACCTGTCGCTCGAGCTCGCGGAGTTGTTCAACCGCCTGCCCGTAGCCACGCAGCAGTGCCTCGTAGTTCGCCGGCGCTTCGCGCTGCGCCATCATTTGTTCGAGAACGAGGGTGCGATATCCTTCGCCGCCCCAATACGCCACCGCTTCGCCAATGCGAACCTTCCACGGCTCCACGTGCGCCGCTACCGCACTCGCGATGTCGGTGAGGAAGCTGAAGAATTCATCGGTCTGCACCGATGAGCGTGGCGGCGGCGGCGCTGGCTCAGGCACGCCCACGATGCCACGCACCTGCCCCGGCGTGAGCGTTCCATCGAGCGATTGATGCGCCGAGAGCTTGTTCATCGCGCCCTGCAGCTCGCGCACATTCGCAAACTCCACGCGCGCGAGCTCTTCCATCACACCGGGTTCAAAGCTGACGTGCTTTTCTTCGCACTTGCCGCGAAGGATTGCCACGCGCGTCTCAAAGTCCGGCGCGCCCACGTCGACGATCAGTCCACCGGTGAGGCGACTGATCAACCGCTCGTCGACATCCGCAATTTCGATGGGCGGGCGATCGCTCGTCATCACGACCTGACGACCACTGCCCTGAAGCGAATTCAGGAGGCGCAGCATCTCCGACTGTGTCTCGCGCTGTCCCGTGAGGAACTGCATGTCGTCGATCAGCAGGATGTCGACGCGACTCCAGCGCTGCTTGAAGCGATCCGTCTCGCCACCAGCCATGGCGGCGTGCAGCTGCTGCACGAAGTCATCGAGCGTGATGTACTCGATCGACATCTCCGGCGCTCGTGACGCGGCATGATTGCCAACGGCATTCAAGAGATGCGTCTTGCCGAGCCCCGAGCTGCTGTAAATGAAGAGCGGGTTGTAGACGGCGCCGGGTGTATCGGCCACGGCACGCGCCGCCGCAACGGCGAGGCGATTCGCCGTGCCGACCACGAAGTTGTCGAACCGCGCTCTGGTGTCGAGCTGCATGACGCCTTACGCCCGCGTGACGCTGCCGGACGTGCCAGCACTCAATCGTCGCAACACGAGCTCGGAAATGCCGCGCAGCGTCTCGAACACACCGGGACCATGGAGCGCATCGGCAGAGAAATCGGGTACGTTTCGGAAATTGATGGCGTCGCTCAACTCACTGACCGGCAGAATGAGCTCGGAGGGCAGATCCTGCTTGTTGTATTGCACAACGAGCGGCATGGTGCGCGGATCAATGCCTTGTTCGGCGAGGTTCGCATGGAGGTCCTGGAAGCTCTCGATGTTCTCCTCGAGTTGGCGTGCCTGACTGTCAGCGACGAACACCACTCCGTCAGCGCCTTGAAGCACGAGGCGTCGCGTTGTCTGGTAGTAGACCTGACCGGGCACCGTGTAGAGTTGAAACTTGGTCGTGAATCCGGAGATCGATCCGAGATCGAGCGGCAGGAAATCGAAGAACAGGGTGCGGTCGGTCTGCGTCGCAAGCGAGACCATCCTTCCTTTTCGGTCCTGCGGCACCTGCGCGTAGATGTAATGCAGGTTCGTCGTCTTCCCCGAGCGACCTGGCCCGTAGTAGACGATCTTGCACGTGATTTCGCGTGTGGCGTAGTTGACGAGCGACACGAAGTGGGAAGCGAGTGGTCTACGCGCGCCCGAACAGCGCAGCAAGGTTTCGGTTCAGCTCCCGCTCGAAATGCTCGGCCAAAGCCGGAGTGGGAGTCGGCTCCTCCAGCGGAGCCGCGGCAGTCAATCCGGTCACCAGCTCGGCGAAGTACAAACGCACCAGGCCGAGCGAGCTTTCCGGACCAAATACCGTAAGGAAAATGTACGCGCCGCGCTGCGACTGTGCCTCCGCCAGAAAGATCTGGCGCCCGGTTCCAGCGTAGTGCAGCCCCTTGAACGGCCGTCCATCGACCATCCGTCCCAATTCACCCCCCGTCGCGTGAATGCCGGCCGCCAGCGCACAGGCCGTCATCACGTCCACCGATCGCGTAAAGCCGTGTTGCGCGAGCACCTGACCGCTCGGATGCAGCAGCAATGCAATGTCGACCTGCGCGTCGTCAACGAATTGCTTTACGGGCCCTTCGACCCACGACTCCACAACCATCGTCTTCATGCCGCACCACCTGCCGCGGCTTCTACACTCGGAACCGCACGGAGCATCTCCATGCGTACCAGTCCCACGTTGATCGAGGGCGCGGCGACCACCACGAGCACCAGCTCGCCAGCTCCAACCGCGCAGATGCGCCCCTTGGGTGCTTCCAGCTGCAGGAAGGACGTCCGGCCCATGCCCGCCGCATTCGCCGACAGGCGCGCCTTCTTATAAAGCGATGCCGCCAGCGCGGCGACACGATCCTCCGAAATACCCACGTGCATGTGGCCATCGACGACGATGCCATCGCGCTCACTCACGATGAGCACCGCGAGCACGCCGCGCTGCCGGGCGATCGACGTGAGAATGCCTGTGAACGGGCTCTCCATCAGCCGATCCCCCGTAGCCACCGCGACGACAGCTCGGCGCAGCCATCAATCAGCCGACGCACGAGACCAAGCGGCGTGTCGCGAGTCGTCGTCACCACGAGCAAGCCATCAGACTCGGCCGGCGCGAGTGCAACGACGGTCGCTTCCGTCTCGAAGACGATCGACGTCCAGTCACCAAGCTCCAGATGCCGCGTTGCGCGACGCGCAGCGTCGGTAATGCCACTCAACTCAGCACCGATGTCCTGCGCGATGTCCGCACCATCAGCGGTCATGTACGCGCCGGCCAGAACAAATCCCTGCGAATCCAGCAGTAGGCCCGTCTGTCCTTCGTCTCTGAGTAACTCAGAAAACAGGTAGCGGCTATCCTCCGCGAGCGTGGTCGGCACGTAGGCATCCGTGCCGCGTGACGCTGCGCGTTTTGCCGAGCGCACGTACTCGAGCGCGCTCGCGAGTTCGAGGTCGTCCGGATTTGCCGCTGCTGCCGTAGACAAATACCGCTCGGCATCCGAATACCGTTCGCGCTGGTAGCAGATGAAGCCCATGCCTTTCAGAGCACCCGGATGACCCGGCGCCAGCCGAAGCACGATGTCCCATGCGTCGAACGCGCGCTCGAAATCCTTGCGGTCGACATGGACTCGCGCGAGCAGATCGTGCGCCTCGGCGACCTTTGGATGACGCTCGACGCCCCTCTGCGCGACCTTGAGCGCAAGATCGGCCTGCCCCTGCCGACGCAGCGCTTCGCCGAGCGGCAGAAATGCACTGCTGCCCGGGTCACGGGCGAGCTCGTCGCTCATGCGGCGGATATCGTCAGGCGTTGCCATGGGCCTCCAGTACGTGCAGAAGCTGAGCAACCGTTTCCAATGCGGCGTGAACACGCCGCACATCGGCCGAATTTGTCGCGAGCCGGAGGAAGTGCTCCCAACTGGCTCGCGCATTTGCAAAGTCGCCCACATGCACGGCTGCAAAACCAAGCTCGAGATGCACCTCGGCGGTAAGTGGATCGGCCTGCACCGCGCGACGAAGGTCCTCCACTGCTGCTTGACGCATTCCAAGCCGGCCAAGCGACTTCGCAACGATGAGTCGTGCTTCCGTGGCCGTTCGATCCTCTTCAATGGCAAGGCGACCTTCCGTGATCGCCTCTTCGAAGAGTCCCTTTTGAAAGGCATCCCGTGCGCGCGCGAGCGCTGCCGATTCCGAAATGACGGACACACGTTGCGACGGTCTGTCGGACATCCTGATCTGCACGACACCGGTGGTGAGCAGTCCGTACGCAATCTTGGCGACGTCAAACTCACCCGTGCCCAGCGCGCCGGCGATTTCACGCAGGTTGCGATCGCCGTCGATGGTCATGAGCACTTCCCACTCGTTCGGCAGCAGATCGAGCACGGACGCGCGATCATCCTCCACCGGCGAGAGCGCAGGGATCACACTCAGGCTCGGCACCTTATCGGCGATACGGGACCATTCGTCAATGCGACGTGCGCCCTCCATCAACAGCGACTCCGTGGAAATGCGGATGCGCGCATCAACCGGAACGTCGCTGACGGTACGCTCTTCAAACGAGAAGAAACCTTCGCGCCACGACATGAGCTCGAAGATCACATTCTCGATGGACTGACGCAGCTGCCGCTCGAGCTCGCGCTGCGTCAACACACGCGCCATCACGAGTCGTTCACCGAGCGTCACCGTCTCGTCGTCAGTGCAGTTGCGTGCGCGCTCGAGCTCTTCGTCTGTGAGTTTCCCCGCCTGCTTGAGTATTCGCTCAATGGACGTCGGATTGCTGAGCACACTCGCGTAAATGACCTTGCCGCCGTCAAACAGAACCACGCCCTCGTCGTCGCGAAGTTCGGAAGTAACACGCAGCGCACCGGTCTTCCGGCTCAAGTCCAGCAGCTGGAAGACGTCATGGATACCGAGTTCGCGGAGCGGTCCCTCGATCGCCATCGTCAGCCGCCCCGCACGGACGAGAAGATGCCCTGCAGGTCCGACGCCGTGCGTCCTGCCCGACGCGCGCGACGTGCGAACTCCGAGTTCGGCTCGAGCGCAATGACACGCTCCCATCTCGCAATCGCATCGCGATAGCGCTTCTGCTCATTCAACAGCACACCTTCGTAATACAGTGCGCCAATATGTTTCGGATCGAAGCGAAGGATTCTTCGAAATGCGAGCCCGGCATCCTTTCGCCGTCCGAGCGCATACAGCGTTTCACCGAGTCCGAGCAGCGCTTCGAGATGATATGGATCGCGCTCGAGCAACCCGATCAACTGCACGAGTGCGTCTTCGGGGTGGCCGGTGGTCATCCGCAGCGACGCCAACTCGAGCGTCGCCTCCGCATACGTCGGCACCGCGCTCAGCGCAGCCACCAACTCGGCTTCGGCCTCGCGCAGGTGCCCCTTCGCACGCAGCAGTCGCGCGAGCTGGAAGCGCACCACGGCAAACTCGCTGTCGAGTTCCAGAGCATGCCGATATGCGAGAATGGCTCCTTCATTGTCGCCGAGTGCGCGCGCGATGTCGCCGATCTTCTGGTGGACATCACTGCGATGCGGAGCAAGTACGCGTGCTTTATCGAGCGCGGAGAGTGCAGCCGCCGGATCGCCCACGTCGGCGCGCGTGTTGGCGAGCAACACCAGCACGTCGACATCCGACTCGTGATCGGCAGACAGCGCCTCAGCGAGCGGCTGCGCCTCACGCGCACGCTTGAGAGCGAGCAACGCACGCACCTCGCCAAATCGCGCGGCGGGTAGGGCGTCCCCCTCGCGCAACGCGCGGCGATATCGCTCGAGCGCTTCGCCGTGCAATCCCTGACGCGCGTAGATCTCGCCAAGCAGCACGTAGCCCTGGGCGGGCGGCGCATCGCGTGAGATGGCGCGACTCACCTCCGCTCCTGCACGTTCCAGCATGCCGGTCGCGAGGTACTCCGCAGCCATGGCGTACGGATCTTCGTGCGCCTCAACCGCGGGCATCGCCGTGGGCGGCGTTTGCGTGTTGAGCGTCGTGAAGATCACATCGAGCACGCGCGCGTCGAACGTGAAATCCTCAACGCCTTCTTCCGTGCGCTGCACCGCGGCGACATCGGGCTTGATGAAGAGATCAGGATCTTCGTATTCGAGATCGATCGCGAGCTCGAACTTCTGCGCCACGTAGTACGGGTCGAGTTCCAGCGCGCGCTTGGTTTCGTGTAACGCGCCTTCGAACTCACCCAGATGCGAGAGCGTGAAGCTGAGGTTGTAGTGCGCTTCCGCAGAATCCGGATTGCCCTGCACCGCGCGTGCAAAGGCGTTCCGCGCGTCCTCGTGCCGCTTCAACTCGTTGAGCACGAGTCCAATACCATTCCACGCCGCAGCATTCTCGGCTTCGTGCTGCAGCACACCGCGATACGCCTCGAGCGCGAGCTGGAACCGGCGCCCCTTGCTCAGCAACAATCCGAGATTGAGCCGCGCCTTCGTGAACAGCGGCTGAATCGTGAGCGCATCGCGCAGTGCTTCGATTGCACGCTCGGTTTCTCCGAAATGAAAGAGCGCCACGCCGACATTGTTCAGCGCGAGCACGTATCGGCCGTCCGCCTTCACGGCGTGCCTGTAGCTCTCGAGCGCCTCGTCGTAGTTGCCCTCCTGATGCAGCGCGACACCACGCTCATTCCACAACTTCGGGCTTACGGGCGCGGCGGCGAGCAATTCGTCGTAGAGTACGACAGCTGAACGCGTCTCGCGGCGAAGCAGATGGACTTCCGCCATCGCTTGCAACACGAGCGGCCGGTCTTCACCGCGTTCCAACGCCTTGGAATATTCGCGCAGCGCTTCGGCGTAGTAGCCCTTCTGCCGAAACGCGAGACCAAGGTTGAATTGCGACAGTCGCCCCTCGGTGCTCTCCATCGAGTGCGCACGCGACACGCGCGCCGGCGGAGGTACTTCTTCCCGCTGCTGGGAGCGGCGGTCATCGATGACGAGATTCGCTCGCGCACGAGACAACGTCGGGTTCATCTGGATCGCGCGGCGCGTGACCTCTCGCGCTTCGTCCTGCTGCCCCAGATCGCCGAGCACAAAGCCCATCAGGTAGTACGCGTCGGGATTCTGTGGATTCAGCTCGATCGCCCTGCGCAGCGCGGCAAGGGCCTCTTCATTTACGCCGCGATTGTACAGCACCTCGCCGATATGGAAGTTCACCACCGACGATGTGGGATCGAGCGACAAAGCACGTTCCAGATAGCCAAGCGCACGGTCGAGATCGCCACTGGTGCGTTCCACGAGCCCAAGCTGCACGAGCGCCCCAATGTGGCTCGGGTGATAGCGCACGAGCTCCGTAAACACGGAGTGCGCCTCGGCGGTCTTGCCGAGTAGCGCTTGCGAGCGACCGAGCTCCCAGAGCGCATCGGGATCGTCGGGACGTACGCGCAGCCGTTCGCTCAGCTCGACGAGGCGGCGATCGTAGTAACCGGTGCTGAGATACGCGACTTCGAGATTCCGCTGCGCCACCTGCATGCGCGAATCGAGCTCCAGCGCGCGCATGAGCGCCGCCACCGCCTCCTCGTACAACCCCTTGTTGTAGTAGAGGACGCCGAGGTTGTTGTGCGCGCCGGCATCGGATGGGTCAATGCGCCGCGCAAACGACCGGAGAACTTCCCGGTCGCGCTCGGAACTCAAGGAGGGCGCTACTACAGTGGTCATCAGTATTAGTGTCGTCCTGAGGCATGCAATTCCTCAGGACGACATGCTCATCTCATGCGACTCGTACGGCGCGAAGAATGGCCTGCAACGACGCAGGGTCCGGGAGGAGCAGGAAGAAGCCGCGCAGCTTCTCGTCGAGGTCGTGCATCAGGAACTCACTCTCGACACAGAACACGTAGTCCTTGTCGGTACCGAACTGGAGATAGGCCGTGGTCAACACGGCCGCACTCATGTCGATCGCCAACGCCGGCGGCGACGGCAGCAGCATCATGCCCATGAAATCGCTCAGGGCGTTCATGTAGGCGCTGCTGAGAATGTTGCCGGCTTCCTTGATGGCCGACTGCTCCATCTCGCCAAGTTCTCCGTTCGTCGAGCCATGCGGCCGGCGCAACATCAGGTCGGCGAGACGCGCGGCCGTTGTCTTCGGAAAGACGAGCAGCGTACGGCCGGTGAGGTCGCCCATCATGTGCATCAGCACTGCCGCCACCGGCTCTTCCGGCGCCGATACCTGCGGCGGCACTTCCTCGAGCCGCGAGATGTTGATCGTCGGCACGCTGATCATGATGGTGCTGTTGATCATCTGCGATAACGCTGTCGCCGCATGTCCAGCGCCGATGTTCGCCACTTCACGGAGTGCATCGAGTTGGATCGCTTTCAGCGCGCGAAGATCTTCCATTGCCCCGGTCCGATTAGAGAAGGCTGCTCACATCGATGATCAACGCCGGCGTGCCATCGCCGAGAATCGTCGCGCCGCCGAACAGGGCGGGCGCGTCGCGGACGCCGTCGAATTGCTTTACCACGATCTCCTGCTGTCCAATCAATCCATCCACCACCAAACCGGCACGCCGCTCCGCGATGTCCACGATGATCGCCTGCTCGAGCCCTCGCGCCGCCGCACCGCCGTAGCCCACCTGCGTGCGCAAGCGAATGAGCGGCAAGACCTCGCCGCGCAACTTGAGCACCTCACGTCCCTGCACCGAACCAAGCAGCGCCGGACGCAGTTCAACCGTCTCGCTGACATGCGTCATCGCTACGGCATAAGTCTCGTCACCGATACGCGCGAGCAACGAGCGCACGATGGCCAGGGTGAGAGGCAGGCGCAACGTCACCGTCGTGCCCTCGTTGGTCACGGTCCTGATGTCCACCGACCCACCCAGCGCACGGACCCGGGTGTACACCGCGTCGACACCCACTCCACGACCGGAGAGATCCGTCACTCGCTCCGCCGTCGAGAAGCCCGCGCGTGCGATCAACCGAACCAGCTCGTCGTCGGACAGGTCCGACTTTCCCGACTCCACCAACCCATGTTCGCGGGCCCGACGCAGCACTCGGTCGCGGTCGATACCCCGTCCATCGTCAGACACACGAATCGCAACGGCCGACCGATCACGCGTCGCGCTCAGTACGAGTCGCCCCGCGGGCGGCTTGCCGCGTTGCGTGCGCTCCTCGGGCGTCTCGAGTCCGTGATCAATGGCGTTACGCAGCAAATGGACGATCGGATCCCCGACTTCCTCGAGCATGCTGCGATCCAGCTCGACGTCCTTTCCCTCAATTGTGAAATCCACCTGCTTGTGCACCGACCGCGACGCATCGCGCACAAGACGCGGAAAGCGATCGAACACCTGCCACACCGGCACCATGCGGCTCGTCATGATCTCGTCCTGGAGATCAGCGATCAGTCGCGACGCCTGGGCCACGGTTTCCACCAGCGCGACATCCTCGCTCGCGCCGGCAATCGCCGCGAGACGTCCGCGCGTGATCACCAGCTCGCCAATCAGGTTCATCAACGTGTCCAGCCGGCGAAGATCGATGCGCACGCTGCGCTGTTGCGGCACTGGCGCCGCCACCGCACGCATCTGCGTCGTCACCGCACCATGCGCCAACTCCGCGACATTGAACTCCATGGTCTGATGCGGAATCTCGACGTCTGCATCGTCGCCGAGTCGCACATCGGCGACGTCGCCCGCGTTGCGGAGTGCCCTTGTGATCTCACCATGCGAGCGATCCGTCTGCAGCCGGAATGCGAAGTCGAGATCGAATTCGTCGGCCTGCAACAACTCGATCGACGGTGAGCTCGTGGTCACGTCGCCAAGCTTTCTCGCCGCCTGCACCACGAGAAATGCACGCACACCCTTCAGCGGTGTGCCTTCAGCGAGCCGGACACGCACCAACAATCCCGCGCCCATCGGCATCGCGGCCGACCATTCGCCGCCCGCCGAGATCGGAATCGCCATGCTGGCCCGCGGTGTCTTCTTCCCGGCGGTGCTCTCGTCGCGCAGTTGTGTCACGATGGACGCCATCTCCGCCGGCGCACCCACGCCCTGCACGGCGCCCTCGATGGATTGCTCCAGCAAATCCGCCGATTGGAACAGCAGCTCCATCAACTGCGGATCTGCTTCCCGCACGCCACGACGCATTGCGTCGAGCAAGGTCTCCATCTCGTGCGAGAGCGTCGCAACAGGCGTGTAGCCCATCGTCGCACTCATGCCCTTGATGGTGTGCACGGCGCGAAAAATGGCGCCCACGGCTTCCGTGCCTCGCGCGCCACCGACGCGCTCGAGCTCGAGCAACGAGTGATTGATCGCGGAAACGTGCTCGCGGCTCTCGGTGAGAAAGAGCTCCGCGTACTGGGCGCTATCCATGACGGCTCAGCGCCGTCACCCCAGCACGCGCTGCACAGCCTCGAGCACGCGGCTCGGCTGGAACGGCTTGACGACGAAGTCCTTTGCGCCAGCCTGAATTGCCTCGACAACGAGCGCCTGCTGCCCCATCGCGCTGCACATGAGGACGCGAGCGCCAGGATCGAACTTGCAGATCTCGCGGACCGCATCGATGCCGCCCATGTCGGGCATCACAATGTCCATCGTCACGAGATCGGGGCGGAGTTGCTTGTACTTCTCCACGGCCTGCACTCCCGTCTCTGCTTCACCGACGATCTCGAATCCCGCCTGTTGCAGGATATCGCCAACCATCGTTCGCATGAAGATGGCGTCGTCGCAGATGAGAACCGTATGACTCACTCGATATTCTCCCTAGAGCAGGACCTGGGTGATCAGCGCGTGTACGTCGATAAGGACGACTACCCCATCCTCGAGGTGACCAAGAGCGCGGACGATGCTGGCCGCCGACCGTGGCCCGCGCTCCGCGCCCAACGGCTCTTCTGCAATCATCTGCACGTCCATCACTTCGTCCACCGCGACGCCAACCAACCGTGCCCCGAGCATCGCCAGAATGATCGATCCATCGGTCACCGGAGGGCGCGCGGCATCGAGCCGGGTGCCCAAATCGATCACCGTGACAATCGTTCCGCGCACATTGATCAATCCCTGAACATATCGCGGCGCGCCAGGCAATCGCGTGGCGCGCCGAAAGGGAATGATCTCACGCACCGCCGAGATCTCGCAGCCATACACGCCCTCTCCCACCCGGAAGAGCAACGTGCGCGTGGCCGCGCTGGTATCAGGAATCGTCTCGGAAAAACCCAAAGTACTCCAGCGGATCAATGTCGACTGGCGACGCATCCTCGCCCGCGGCAGTTGCGAGCGATTTCACGAGCTCCGGCGGTAACGGCGACTTCAGTTCGATTTCCGCGCTCGAAACCGGATGCCGAAAACGTAGCCACGCGGCATGGAGAAAATGGCGTTTTGGCGGCAACGCGAGCAATCGCCGCCCTCCACCGCCGCCATAAGTATCGTCACCAACCACCGGATGCCCAACGGACTGCAGGTGCACACGAATCTGGTGGGTTCGCCCCGTGTGGAGGTGCGCGCGGAGCAAATCAGCGGAGTCGAACCGCGCGAGACGCGTGAAGTCCGTTCGCGCCGCTCGCCCGGAGCTCACAATCGCCATGCGTTTACGATCGCGGGGATCTCGCGCAATCGGCTTCTCGACGGTGATACGCTCTTCGTCGAAATGTCCCCACGACAGCGCCGCATACCGTCGCACGATTTCGCGCTTCTGCATCGCCGCGCCGAGCTTTGCGTGAGCACGATCCGTCTTCGCAACCAGCAGCAGTCCTGACGTTTCCTTGTCGAGTCGGTGCACAATCCCTTCGCGATCCTCACCCCCCAGATCGGAAAGCTCTCCGCCCCTGCCTTTCAGCGCATTCACGAGCGTGCCGGTCCAATTGCCCGGAGCCGGATGGACGACCATGCCTGCCGGCTTGTCGACGACGAGCACATCCCCATCCTCGTACGCCACCGTGAGCGGAATATCCTCGCCCTCCACGACGCGCGTGTCGACGGGAACGATTTCCACCGTAACGACATCCCCCCCAGCGACGCGATAGCTCGCCTTCTCGTGGCGACCGGCCACTCGCACACAGTCGGTGGCGATGAGCGTCGCCGCATTCGTTCTCGACGTATCGAGCCGCTGCGCAATGAAAAGGTCGAGTCGCTGGCCACTCTCTTCAGCGGTGAGGCGATGGCTGCCCGGAGAGGTCACTGGGCGCCAGGGAGCAACACGGCACGCAGATGACGCGGATGCAGCAGAAACACCTCATCGCTCCCAGCTCGCGGAAAGCTCCTCACGACGGCACACACTGCACTTCTTGTCTTGCAAAAAGCACAAACCCCTTGGCGTTGGCGCACGGAGCCCGGAGTGACACGGAGCGACGTGCAGTTTTTGCGCGTTTTCTGCGGCATCTGCGTTCAGCCGTTCCGCTCGCTGCCCAACGCCTCCCAACCAACAGGGCTGTCCGCAACCGGACCCTCCGCTGGCGGTGGCTCAGGCGAAATGACAATCGGTATTGGCGGCGCCTGACGCGATGCCTCATCCTCTCGCGAAAGCGCCCACGCCAACGCGAGCGCACCGACCGTCACTGCCGAGTCGGCGACATTGAACGTCCAGAACCGCACGTCGCCAACACCGATGTCGATGAAATCCACAACGCCCTGCGGCGAGCGCAGTCGGTCGATGAGATTGCCCGCCGCACCACCCCACGCAAGTCCGAGTGCGAAAATGCGCATGATATCGCCATCGCGAGACGCCGATCCAGTCATGCGATAGAGGCGGTACAACACCACCAACGCCACCATCGCGAACACACCGAAGATGAAGCGCGAGTACTGGCCCAGCGACATGCTGAACGCTGCACCCGGATTGTACGCCAAAGTAAAGCGAACGACGTCGCCAATAATCCGGTGCGCCATGTACCTCGGCGCAAGGAACCGCTCGGCAAGGAGTTTCGTGCACAGGTCGACAAGAACGACCGAGAGTGCCGTTCCCCAGAACAGACCGGCACGCGACGAGCGCGCCTCAAGTGACTGTGTCAGACGAGATCTCCCGGCTCAACGAGTCCGGCTTGAGAAACAGGAACGAGCACCGGCGACTCCCGGTTTGCGAATGCGCGATCCTCGCGCCACAGCACCCACGCGAGCAGGATGGCACCAATGGTCACCGCCATGTCGGCGACGTTGAACGTCGGCCAGCGCGTTTCGCCAAATCCAAGATCG
>JBBQHJ010000110.1:0-12713 GCA_038323865.1 Gemmatimonadales bacterium | reverse complement strand
GATTCGCTCCAGCTCGCACCCGCCGGCACCAACGCCATCACGGTTCGTGTTGAAGTGCCCGAGATATGGGATGTGGTGAAGGCCGTTGTCGCACTCGACCAGGCGGCCTCGGTGCTCAAGTCCGCTGCGCTGAGCGCGCTCAATGCCCACGGCGTGCCTGCCGACTACGTCCTCAAGCTCCACGGCTGGGAAGTCCTCGACGAAACAGTGTCCATTCGCGACACGGGCGCTGTTGACGGCTCGATTTTCCTGCTCACTAACCGCAAACGGCGTCCCGTCCGCTGACTTCCGCCGCATCGTCACTCCACTCCGTCAGCGGCCGCGCACAGGATCACGACGCGCTGCGTGACGCCCTGATGCGCCTTCGTACCGAGGTGCAGAAGCGCATTGTCGGCCAGGAAGCCGCGCTCGACGAGATTCTTATGGCCCTGGCAGCAGGCGGACACGCCCTGCTCGTGGGCGTCCCGGGTCTCGCCAAGACGCTGATGATCCGCTCGATCGCCGAGGCGTTGGCACTTGAGTTCCGTCGCATTCAATTCACGCCGGATCTTGTGCCGAGTGACATTACCGGCAGCGAGATTCTCGAGGAGGACAGTGCGACGGGTGCGAGAAGTTTTCGCTTTGTGCGTGGTCCGATCTTCGCCAACATCGTGTTGGCCGACGAAATTAATCGCGCACCACCGCGCACGCAGGCGGCGCTGCTCGAGGCCATGCAGGAGCATCGCGTAACGGCGGCGGGAGAATCACTCCGCCTGCCCGAGCCGTTCTTTGTGCTCGCAACGCAGAATCCCATCGAGCAGGAAGGCACGTATCCGCTGCCGGAAGCGCAGCTCGATCGCTTTCTCTTCGACGTACGCGTGACGTATCCGAACGTGGACGACGAGATTTCCATTCTTCGCTCCACGACCGGCGCGAAACAGGAAGCGTTGCGTCCGGTGCTCGATGCAGAAGAGGCGGTGGCGTTGCAACGTGCCGTTCGTGACGTGGCGGCATCCGAGCCGGCACTTCGCTTTGCAGCATCGCTCGCTCGAGCAACGCGTCCTGATGATCCAACGGCAACGCCACTCGTAAAGCGCGCAGTTCGCTGGGGCGCCGGACCGCGCGCGGGGCAGGCACTCGTGCTCGGCGCCAAGGCGCATGCGTTCCTCGCTGGCCGGGCTGCGGTTGCGCCGGAAGACATCACGCGCGTGGCGTTGCCGGTGCTGCGTCATCGCGTGCTCGCGAGCTTCGCCGCGGAAGCAGAGGGCATCACGCCGGAGCAGGTGGTGGCGGATGTGCTCGAGCGCGTGACCCCGCCGCGGAGCGGGCTGGTCGTCTGACGTGTCGGCGGGCCCGTACGGCGCGCTCCTCGACGCCGTCCGCGGCGTAAGATGGCCGGCATCGCGCCGAATACTCGGTGCGACACTCGGCGCTCACACGTCGCAGCTCAAGGGAAACTCCTCGGAGTTCAGCGAGTTTCGCCCGTACCGGCAGGGCGATGATCCGCGCCGCATTGATTGGCGGCTTCTCGCGCGCAGCGATCGCGCATATGTGAGGCTCACCACTGATCGTGCGACGTTCGCGACGGGGATAGTGGTGGATGCGTCGGCGTCGATGGCGTTTCCAGCGGCGACGTTCGCCAAGTGGCGGCTCGCGCGCGAACTCGCGGTGGGACTGGGCTCTGTTGCGCACAGCGAGGCGGATCCGGTCGGACTCTCGATAGCGAGCGATCGTCCGATCGTGCTTGCACCGCGCGCGCGGCGCAGCGTGCTCATTGAGATGATTCGCGCGCTCGACAACATGACGCCCGCGGGGAATGCAGTAGTTGCACCGCTGATCGCGAGCAACCGAGCGCCGCGCATTGTGGTGATCACGGACCTGCTCGGTGATGCAGAGGAGATCATCAACGCCGCGCGCCTCCGGGTTGCGGCGCGAGGCGAAGTGGTGATTGTGCACATCATTGCGATGGAGGAGCTCGACCCGCCGCGTGAAGCAATGCTTGCGGTTGATCCGGAGGCGCCAGAGACGCGACGCATTCTCGACGGCGCGCTCAGGGCCGAGTATCGCGATCGATTTTCGCGGTGGGTTGACGACGTAGCGGCGAAGTCGCGCGCGGCGGGTGTTCGATACATTCGCGCACTGACCGATGAACCGGCAGCACACGCCATCCGTCGCATTGCGGGCGAGTCCGTGCGCCGGTCATGACGTTTCTTGCGCCGTGGGCACTGGCACTTGGGGCTTCAGGAGCACTCGGCATGGTGCTGCTGCATCTCGTGGCGTGGCAGCGACCCGCTGCGTATGTGCTTCCGACAACTCGATTCATTCCTGACCAACGCACGGTGGTGAGTCGCGCCGCGACGCGACCGCGCGACATGCTGCTGTTGGTGCTACGAGTGTTGATGTTCCTTGCCGCCGCAACGGCGTTTGCGCGACCCGTGCTCACGCCATCGAGCGGCAGCGTTGCAACGATTGTGTTGCTCGACCGGTCGCGCGTAGTGGGAGCTGCGGCAGATGCGGTTGCGCGTGCGCGAACTGCTTTGGGCGCCGGCGACAAGTCTGTGCTTGTGGTGTTCGATACGAGCGCCAGCATCATAGCTTCGACTGCGCTGGACTCGATCGCTCGCGCACCGCTCTCGAACAGCGTCGGATCGCTGAGTGCGGGGCTGGCGCTCGCGCGTCGTTCGGCATCGGAGCTTGCAGAGCGAGTTGATTCGGTGCGGCTGGTGATCGTTTCGCCGTTGGTGCGAGCGGAACTCGATTCCGCGTCAGCGCAGCTAAGAGCGAAGTGGCCTGGCGCAGTTGGGTTGCAGCGCGTGGTGGCGGCGCGAGATTCATCGGCCAAGGCGCAAGTGCGGGTGGTGCGACGCGCGCTTTCGGTCGAAGACAGCTCCGCGGCGCGCAGTGGTACCACCGTAGTGCATTGGGATTCTACGTCTACGTCGGCAACCTCGGCACAGGGCTTATCCGCGGGGGATGAAGTCGTGGTCGCGCAGTTTGGGCGCACGGCGGTGAGCAACGGCGGTCGGGTTGTCGCGAGTTGGGCCGACGGAACGACGGCGGCGAGCGAAACCCAGATTGGCACCGGCTGCATTCGTAATGTTGGAGTCGCCATTCCAGTGGCTGGTGATCTTGCGCTCCATGCGCCGTATCAGCGGATCGTGCGTCGATTGACGATGCCGTGTGGCGAGTCCACTGGGAACGTCGCGCTCGACTCAGCGAGTGTGAGGCGACTCGTCGGGACTGGAACCAGCGCTGCGTCGGCGAGTGCGTTGAGAAATAGTGATGCGCCGCCAACCCCTATTGTAAAGTGGATGTTGGCACTTGCACTGTTGCTTGGTGTCGCCGAACTGTTCGTTCGCGCGCAGATGAAGCCGCAGGTGGCAGCGTGACGTCGAGGACGCGCCTACTTCAACTCCAGCGAAATCTCGCGCTGGTGATGACGGCCCGTGCGGCGATGATTTTCGTGAGCGCAGCGCTGGTGGCGTATCTGGCGTTGAACGTGGTTGCCTCTTCTGCGGTTGCCGCGATTGTCGCGCTGCTCATCGGTGCCGCATGCGCCGCTCGTCCGGTGATGCGCCTTCGACTGCTCCGCTCGCTCACCAACGTCGCGCTGTGGGTAGAAGAGAGAACGCCCTCGCTGCGATATGCGCTCGTCACGGCAGCAGAGGGCAGTGTGTCGTCGCACCTCGAAGCACAGGCGAATGCGACGCCGTGGTGGAATGAGGCTCGGCAGCGAACGCTGCGTGCGCTTGCAGGTCCGTTCGTCGCAATTGTTGCCGTCGCGCTTCTCGCGGCGTGGAACCCGTTCGCGCTCGTCTCGTTCGATATCGGCGGCACGACGATCGGGCGCGCCGGCTCGTCAGCGGCGAGCGTCGATGTCCTTGCAGCGATTCACACTGTCGTAACGCCACCCGCGTACGCAGCGCGCACACCAGTCTCGGCGGACGACCCAACGAGCGTCGAGGCGCTCATCGGCAGCACGATTGTGGTGTCGGGCCGTGGCGATGCGAGCCGACTCACTGCAACGGTGGACTCCACGAAGCGCGCGATTGCATCGCGCGTGGACGGTTGGAGCATGCTCATCGCGATGCCCACGCGGCCCGCTGTGCTTCGTCTCAAGGCGGTGGATGGACGTGAGCGCATCATCGTGCTCGCTCCGGCCGTGGACGCGGTGCCCGCGGTAACGCTCTCACTTCCCGCACACGACACCATCGTGCGCGCAGCTCGTGGTGCGATGCGCCTGCACGCCGATCTCCGTGACGACATTGGGCTCCACGATGCCGCATTCGAGATTGTGATCAGCTCAGGCGGTGGCGAGAACTTCACCTTCCGTTCAACCACACTCGGACGCACGTCACTTGGCGGTCGCACCGAATCGGGTCTCGACGTACGTCTTCCGCTCGATTCACTCGCACTGAAGCCGGGCGATATTCTTCAAATGCGCGCCGTTGCGCGCGATGCCAACAACGTCACCGGACCAGGACTCGGCGCCTCGGAAACGCGAGCACTTCGAGTCGCGCGCGCTGATGAATACGACTCGTTGTCGATCGAGGCGCTGCCGCCACCGGAAGCCGAGACGCAGGCGCTGAGCCAGCGCATGCTGATCAATCTCACTGAGGCGTTGGTGAAGCGTCAGCGAACAATCGGCCACGACATACTGGTCGGTGAGTCGCGCAAGCTGGCGATCGATCAGCGCAAGCTTCGCAAGAAAGTCGGCGACATCGTCTTCCAGCGGCTCGGCGGTGAGCCGCTATCTGAGGAAGGAAGCGACGACGCAGGTGGCGGCGGCAAGCTCACGCCTGAGCAGCTCTTGAAGATGGCCGACTCGGTCACGAACACGGCTGGCCTTACAATGGACGTGGAAGGGGACGAGACGCCGATTCTCGCAATCAACAAGCCGCTGCTCGAGGCGTTCAACGCGATGTGGGACGCGGGACGTTCGCTCGAGATTGGCGAGCCGGCGAAGGCACTCCCGCCAATGCGGATTGCACTCGCAGCGATTGAAAAGGCGCGTCTCGCCGAGCGAATTTATCTGCGAGGGCGGACAAAGACGCCGATTGTCGACATTCCGAAGGTGCGGCTGTCGGGGAAGGAGAAGGGGAAGGCATCTATGCGCGAAGCACGTGCGCCGGTCGATCCCAAAGCCCGGCGGCGTAGCGAGACGTTCGAGCGCGTGACGGCCCTGCTGGAAAAGCATCCCGATGCGGCGGCCGACTCGCTGCTCCTCATGCGCGTGGACGCGCTTTCGGACGCACCTGTGCTCGCTGCCGCTCTTGATGACGCAGCACGCGCGCTCCGGAAGCGCGACACGACCGCGATTCCGCTCGCCTGGATGCGCGTGCGTCGCGCACTGAGTGGTGCGCCCGTGCAGCGCTCGGGCATCGGAAGTTGGGCCGGCGCGCCATGACCGACTTTGTCTTTGCAACCGCGCAGTACGAGTCCGGCGACTGGGACAGTGCTCCGCTCGTGCCGGCCAACGTCATCGACAGCATTGCGCGCTATACGTCGATTGAAGTGGCGCCGTCGGGTGTGATTGTACCGCTTTCGTCGTCGTCGTTATTCCGATATCCGCTCACGTACCTCACGGGACACCTGCCTGTGCGCTTCAGCGCAACGGAGCGCGTGAATCTCCAGCGATACGCCGAACGTGGCGGGATGTTGTTCGTGGACGATCACAACCACGACATCGACGGCACCTTTCACAAGACGGCCATTGAAGAGTTGACGCGTGTGTATGGCCCGATCAAGCCGATTCCGAACACGCATCCACTCTATAAGTCATTCTTTGCGTTCGAGGATGGCCCACCAACCACGAGTCACGAGCTCAATGGCTGGGGCGACAATCTCGTGCATAAGACATTGAGTGGTGTCGAGAGGAATGGACGTCTCGTACTGCTTTACAGCAGCAAGGACTACAGCTCGGAGTGGAACTATCATCCGGAGAATAAGAAATTCCTTTCCGTCGACAACACGCGCTTCGCCGTGAACCTGGTGGTGTATGCCCTCACGCGCTGAGTTGCGGAAACCGCTCGAGACCGCGCTGCGCGTCGCGATTGTGGCGAGCCTGGCGTTCGCGCTCTGGAAAAGCATCGCGCCGGTAAACGCGGGTGACCGAACGATCCGCTCGACATCCCAAGCGCTGAACGTGGGCATCGAACGCGCGCTCACGCATCCAGGTGATGCGGCCATCGAACTGGCGATGACGACAACACCGTCGCCCTTGCAACGCGATCAGCTCGTCGCGCTGCGACGCACGGGGATGTCGGTGCGCTGGAGCGGAGAAGTGTCTCCACTCGCCGTTGAAGTCATTCGCGATCGTGATCCCCTCGAAGGTGCGCAGATTCGCGTTGTGGGTGCGAAGGGCGCGGTGGTGCTGCGCGATTCTGCGGGCGTTCTCGACACACTACGTGAGGGAACATCAACGTTGGGAGTCGGCGCGCTGGTGGGATCGGTGCAAGCATCCGATGCACATACGTCGGCCATCGCGGCGATTCCCGCCGCGACCCCGCGACGCGCGGTCCTCGTGCTCGGACGTGCGGACTGGGAAAGCAAGTTTGTGATGTCGGCGCTCAATGAGTCGGGATGGCTGGTGCGCGCGCGCATTCCGTCTGCACCAAACGTCGACGTGCACGACGACGGCATTCTTCCCATCGATACGAGTCGCTACGATGCCGTGATTGCGCTCGACACAACGGCCGCCGACTACGCGACAGCAATCGTGCGCTTTGTCGAGCAGGGTGGTGGCCTCGTGGTGAGCGGCGGTGCGCTCGGCGTTGGGGCACTTCGGGCGATCGCACCCGCTACCGCGAGCGCCCGGATTCCGGGACGCATTCTTCTCGCCGAGGACACGGTGACGCGCCGTGATCTGCCCTTCACGCCGCTCGGGTCTGTGCGCACGGACGCCGTATCACTCGAACGTCAGCCGGCTGGGACGGCAATCGCCGCGCGCCGCGTCGAGAACGGTCGCGTCCTCGCTCTCGCGTATGACGAGAGCTGGCGATGGAGAATGCTCGGGGGCAATAGCGGGCTCTCTGCTCATCGTGACTGGTGGTCGCACCTTGTGGCGTCGGTCAGCGCCGAGCGTGCCGACCCCGTTGCTGCCGGCATCAGCGCGGTGCCGCGTGTCGCGCTCGTGAATGCGCTTGGCCCTTCAAGTGCGCTGACGTCGGCGGGCCAGAATCCGATCGACAATCGCCTGCCGCTCTGGTTGCTGGTACTCCCGATTGCCGCCGCGCTTGTCGAAATTGCATCTCGGCGTTTTCGCGGAGAGCGATGAGCAGCGTTGGATACATCTCGCATGCGGATTGTGGGAATCACGACACCGGATGGGGGCATCCGGAGCACGTTGGCCGCTTGCGCGCTATCCCGCGCGCGCTGCGCGATGACGTCGATCTCTTTCACGCGTTAGATCACCGCGAGGCACGCAGCGCGACGGTAGATGAGATCGCGTTAGCACACGACGCAGCCTACATCGCCTCGGTCCAGGCAGCGGCCGCAGCCGGTGGGCGCCGTCTCGATGCCGATACGGTGGTGAGCGAGGGTTCGTGGGGAGCCGCCACGGCCGGTGCTGGCGCGGTGCTCGACGCCGTCGACGCTGCCTTCACCGGCGCATTAAAGCGGAGCTTTTGCGCGGTTCGTCCGCCCGGGCATCACGCGCTCTACGCGCAGGGCATGGGCTTCTGTCTCTTCGGAAACGTCGCGCTCGGTGCACACTACGCGCGTGCCCGTCACGGCGCCGAGCGCGTCTTGATCGTCGACTGGGACGTTCACCATGGCAACGGCACGCAGGCGCTCGTCGAGGACACGTCAGACATCCACTTCGTCTCCATGCACCAATGGCCGTGGTATCCGGGCACCGGCGCCGCCGACGATCGTGGCCCGCACCAGAACGTCTGGAACGTGCCGCTGCCGGGCGGTCTTCCGCGCGAGCGCTACGTGAGTGCGTTCATGCGCGCGGTGGACGAGGCCACCAAGGGCTTCACGCCGGATCTTGTCATCGTCTCGGCGGGATTCGATTCCATGGCCGGTGATCCACTCGGCAATTTCACCCTCGAACTCGACGACTTCGACACGCTCACGCGCGCCATGGTGGAGCGTGCCGAGCAGTGGTGCGGGGGACGGCTCGTGAGTTCGCTGGAGGGCGGGTATGCGCCCGACCGCCTTGGCGTTGCGTGCGTCCGGCACATGCGGGCATTGCTCTGAGCCGACTGTCCCGCGTGCGCGGTCAGCCGTATCTTTGCTGACGATATGACAGAGCGACGGAGATCGACCCGGCAGGGGGAGCTGGCCCTGCATCTTCTTGGCGTGACGGTGAATGACGCCCACACGGGCGACATTGTTGTGCCGGACGTTCAACTCGTCTCGGTGCGTGAGCTGTCCGCGATCTGCACGTACGTCGAGTATCACGAGGTGGATGCGGACGACGTGGTGGTGAGCCGCGCCAAAGACATTCTCTCGGCATTTGTGGCGCACGGCCCCGTGCTGCCGGCGCCAATTGGTGTGGTGTTTCGTGGTGAAGAGTCCGTCCAGCGCTGGCTCGAGTTGCACTACAGCACGATATCGGAAGCACTGTCGTTCGTGGAGAACCGAGTTGCGGCGCGTGTGCACGTCTGGCGCACCGGTCCGCCGGAAGAGCGCGAAGCGGGCGTCGATCTCGCGGCCATTGCGGCAGAGAGCATGCGCGTGCTGCGTCGCGCGGCGGTTGCGACATTGCCCCTCCGCGCCGAGAAGGTCTCGGGCATCGTTCTGAGTGCGGCCTTCCTTGTCGAGGATGAGCTGTGGAAGAACTTCGTCGAGGAAGTCGAGGCGCAGGGCACCACGGAGAAGTCGGTTCGGTTCGCAGTGACTGGGCCATGGCCGCCCTACGATTTTGTCCAGATGCAGTTGGGAAGCTGAGTGTTCTGCCCTGACTGCGGCACCTGGAACCGGGCGAATGCGGCCAACTGCAGCCGTTGTAACGCCGCGCTCCCGGTCGTGTCGGGAATGCCGGCCGAGAAGCCGGACGAAGAGATCACGGCGCTGCGGCGAGCCACTGGCAGCCGCTATCGGATTATCCGGCGGCTCGGTGGTGGCGGCATGGCCACGGTCTACCGCGGCGAGCAGATGCCTCTTGGGCGCGACATAGTAGTGAAGGTGCTGCATCCACATCTGGCGCGTGATTCGGAAATGGCGGAGCGTTTTCGTCGCGAGGCGGAGGCGGCCATGCAGTTGCTGCATCCGTTCATCGTGCCGCTGCTCGACTACGGTCGTTCAGGTGAGACGATCTACATCGTCATGCCCTATCTCGGTGGCGGTTCGCTTGCCGATCGCGTGCGCAAGGATCACGCACTGGATCCACCGTTCGTCGCAGGCGCGGCGGCACAGGTGGCCGCAGCGCTCGACCATGCGCATCGCCGCGGTGTGGTGCATCGCGACGTGAAGCCCGACAACATCCTGTTCGACGAAGACGGCAACGCCATCATCACGGACTTTGGCATTGCAACGGCTCGCTTTCATGCGCGTCTCACGGCCACGGGTCGCGCGATGGGTACGCCGCACTACATGAGCCCCGAGCAGGCAATGGGGAAGCTCGTGGACGGCCGCAGCGACCTCTACGCACTCGGCGTGGTGATGTACGAGGCGATGGTTGGCTTTCCGCCGTTCGATGGCGCCGACGCGTTCTCCGTGGGTTACAAGCACGTGCACGAGAAGCCAGTCGATCTCGGCATCGTGGATTCGCGCTTGCCGGCCGAAATGGTGTCGATTGTAATGCGGTGTCTCTCGAAAGCTCCGGCTGATCGCTTCGAGCGCGGCAATGCGCTGGCTGATGCGCTGCTGGGGTATCTTTCTTCCATCGACGATGCAAATGGTCGCCGCGCTGCGGCGCTTGCGCGTCCGCTCCCCTGATCACGCATGAAGCTCACCTCAGAGATCGTCGCGCTGCGCACGAAGAATCCATTCATCATTTCGCGCGGCGGTTCCAGTGAATACCGCGTGGTGCGGATCACTGTCACTGACAAGGACGGGGCAACCGGCTGGGGCGAAGCAGCGCCGAGCAAGTTCTACGGCGACACAGCGGACACCGTTACCGACGTATTGCCAATTCTCGCCGGTGCCATCGCGGGGATGGACAGCTGGTCGCTGGAGGCAATGGAGCACGCGCTGGCGAAGGTGATCCGTTTCAACGGCGCCGCGCGCGCCGGTGTGAGTGCTGCGTTGCACGATCTGGTGGGCAAGCGGATGGGCGTTCCGGTGTACCGTATGTGGGGGCTCGATGCATCGGCATCGCCCTTAACGAGCTTCACGATCGCGATTGCGCCCGACGAAGACACGTTGCGTAAACGAGTCACCGAGGCGGCGCAGTATCCCGTGCTCAAGATCAAGCTGGGCACGAACTGGGACGCGAAGATCGTGCGCATCATTCGCGAGATGGAGCCGGGCAAGACGCTGCGTGTTGACGCCAACGCTGCCTGGACCCCGAAGCACACGCTCAAGATGGTGCCGATTCTCCAGGAGCTTGGCGTGGAGTTCGTGGAGCAGCCGCTGCCGCCGGGCGACATCGATGGAATGAGATTCGTTCGCGAGCGCTCGGCGCTGCCGATCATTGCGGATGAGAGCTGCCTGGTGTCGGCGGATATTCCGAAGCTCGCCGGGGTTGTCGACGGGATCAACATCAAGCTCGCGAAGTGCGGTGGGCTGCGCGAGGCGCTGCGCATGGTGGCGACGGCGCGTGCGCACGACATGTTGGTGATGGCGGGCTGCATGATCGAGAGCTCGCTTGGAATTACCGCTGCCTGTCACTTTGCGCCGCTGCTGGATTGCGCGGACTTCGACGGGCACGCGCTGATCTCGAATGATCCGTATGTCGGGGCGACGATCGACGACGGGGTCATCAGATTGCCTGCCGGTGCGGGTCTTGGAGTGATGGCGCGCTCGTAGCGGACCGCGGACCGCGCTATTTTAAGAGATGCTCGTCGATGTCGCCCTCGCGCTCCCACTTTTCAGGACGTTCACGTATAGCGTCCCTGACGGCACCATAGGGAGCACGGTACCAGGCTCGCGCGTTGTCGTTCCATTCCGGAATAAGAAAGAGCTCGGCATTGTCATCGGCGTCGCCGAGCCGCGCGACGGTCTCAAAGTAAAGGACATCTACTCCGCCCCGGACGCTGAACCGGTGATGTCGGAGTCGATGATCGCGCTCTGCAAATGGATCGCCGACTACTACGTTGCGCCGCTTGGTGTCGCGCTGCGCACAGCACTGCCCGCCGCGCTCAGCGGGGCCAGTGCGCCAATTCCGTCGCGGAAGACGCGCCGAGTGGCGACCATTACGCAGGAAATTCCAACGTTGATGGAGCGTGATAAGGCATTCGCCCGTTCACCACAGCAGCGTGCGCTCTACGAGCTCATCGAAGCCCTTGGCGGCAGGGCTCCGGTGGAGCTCCTGAATGAGAAGTTGACGTTTTCGTCGTCGGTGCTGAATGGCCTTGTGAAACGCGGCGTGGTTTCCGTGGAAGCCGAGACGGTGGCGCGCGATCCATTCCTCACGCGCGCGCAGCGAGCGCCTGATCGCCACACGCCATCGCGCGCGCAGGATGATTCGATCGCGCGGCTCGCGGAAGCGAAGCCCGGCCACGTCGCGCTGTTGCATGGAGTGACCGGAAGCGGAAAGACACTCGTGTACCTCGAGATGCTTCGCCGCGTTGTCATCGACGAGGGAAAGACGGCGATCGTGTTGGTGCCCGAGATCGCGCTAACGCCGCAAACGGTCGACCGATTCCGCGCCGTCTTCGGAGATCGAATCGCCGTGTTGCACAGCGCCCTCTCCGACGGCGAGCGCTACGACGCCTGGCTCGCACTCAAGCGCGGCGAGAAGCGCATCGCCGTTGGTGCGCGCTCGGCCATCTTTGCGCCGCTCGCGAATCTTGGCGCGATCGTCGTGGACGAAGAGCACGAGTCGAGCTACAAGCAGGGGGAGGCGCCACGGTATCATGCACGTGAAGTCGCGATCGTTCGCGCGCGCGCGGAGGGAGCGGTCGTTGTGCTGGGAAGTGCAACGCCAAGTCTCGAAAGCTGGACCAACGCGACAAGCGGCAAGTACGAGTTGCTCACACTTCCCGATCGTGCGGGTGGCGCAAAGCTCCCCGCGGTTCATGTCGTCGACCTCCGTGCCGACGGGAAAAAGGTGCCCGCGTCCGTACACGCCGAAGCCGACGCGGCGTTTCGCATGGCCATCAGTGCACCGCTCGAGGCGGCACTTGCAGCTCGGCTCGAGCGCAATGAGCAGAGCATCCTGCTTCTCAACCGGCGCGGCTACTCGGCGTTCATGCAGTGCGGGGTGTGCGGCGATGTGTCGACGTGCCCGAATTGCAGCATCAGCCTCACGTACCACCGCACACCAGAGCGGCTGGTGTGTCACTATTGTCAGCACGCCGAGCCGCTGCATCAAACCTGTGTGCGTTGCGGTGGACAACGAATCCGAGAGCGTGGGCTCGGAACGCAGCAAGTCGAACGTGTCTTACGTGAGCGCTTCCCCCGTGCCCGTGTGGCGCGCATGGACGTGGACACCACGAGCGGAAAGTGGGCACACACCGAGATTCTCGATCGCGTCGGTGCAGGGGAGGTCGACATCCTGCTCGGCACACAGATGATCGCGAAGGGGCTCGACTTTCCGAACGTGACGCTGGTCGGGGTGGTGGACGCGGACACGGGGCTCTACCTCCCGGACTTCCGGTCCGCCGAACGGACGTTTCAGCTGC
>JBBQHJ010000109.1:0-12723 GCA_038323865.1 Gemmatimonadales bacterium | reverse complement strand
GCGACAACATCGTCATCGCGCCTGGGTTGTCATTGATCACCAACGCCATCGTCGACCAACATTTCCTGCGGCGTAAACGCCACAACCGATTGATCAGTCTCGTGCTCGAACGCCCCGAGCATCTCGGCATCGGCATCGATGAATCAACGGCGCTCATCGTCGAAGCGAGTGGCATGTGGCGCATCGCTGGAGCCAGCGTCGCCGTGATCTATGACGCCCGCAGCGCAAAAGTCACCCCCTCGGCGTCCACGTTGGGCGTGTCGGGGATGACCATGCACGTACTACCTGCCGGATCAACGTTCGATCCCAGATCTGGATCGGCGACGCTCCCGTAGAGAGTCAAGCAAAAGCGATCAGTACATGCAACGGATGCGGTTTACATGCACCGGATAAAAGCAGTGCTATTCATCCGGCCGTTTCCGTTGCATCCGCTGCAGGTACCACCGCGCTTTTACGTGTGGCACGATGATGCTATTGCTGGCAACGCGCGTACGGGCTATCGGGCTTCGTCTTGTCCACATCGACGCGGTGATCGCTGCGGCAGTAGATGTTCTGCGGGTGTCCGTTCGCGTCCATCGCGCAATCGAACTTGAACGGAATCGGCTCCTTCGCGCTGAGTCTTCCACGATGTTCCCCAGCTCCGTGGACAGCCGGCGTGCGCCAATGAGCTGGAGATAGTTGCTCGAGCCCATCAACAGCTGGTTGTCCTTGTCGCGACCGGCAACATCCGTCAACGCGCCACGACCAACCATGTCGATGTTGAGGTCAGCAACAACGGAGTCACGTGGAATGGTGGGATGATTCGTCCATCACTGCGAACCCCACCGTCCCTTCTCCTCTCCCATCTGCCAGATGAAGATGAGGGAGCGCTTCGGCTTCACCGAGCGCTTCATGAAGGCTTCGGCAATCTCGAGCACTGGATCGGTGCCTTTGATGACACCGCCCACGTTGCGTGTCGGCTACGGCACGTTCTCGACCTCGAGATCGATGGCTGCGCTGGCACCCTTGTCACCGCGCATTGCACTCGCGGCGGACTTGCCGAGCATCGCTGCGGCGACGGTTGGTGACACCGTGACAATTACCAGTCCGGGCCTTCATTCTCCATGGTGTCGTTCAACACGTACTGAAGGTGCGGACGTGCGATCGTCGGACTCACAATGGCAATTGCCGCAGCACTCGCGAGCGACGCCGTTGCCGCTCCACCACGCCCGCCGAACTGAACACCTCGACCGGGCACCGTAGTGACCACGACAATCTTGCCGCGCACATCATCAGGACTGAAGGCGCCGGCAGTCTCACCGAGCATGCCGCCGTAAACGACGTCGCCGGAAACTTGACGGTCAGCCGCAACACCGCCCGCTGTGAAATCCACATCGGGCTTGAAGGTGCTTCCACCAACCGTAATGGATGACGCGCTGGTGATCATCCGCGCCGACACCGGCATGTTCTGGAAATACGTTCCATTGTCGCCGGCCGGCTTGAGGCCGAGCTTGTGGACTTCGCGTTCGATGTAGCTGGTGGCGCGGATGGCGTCGGGCGACCCTGCTTCGCGGCCGCGCATGGAATCGGCCGCGTAGATGTAGAGCCGCGTCATGAGATCGCACGGCGTGATGGCCGGTACGGTGGCGCCGCCCGCGTACGTCAGCGGCATGCTGGCGTTCGCGACGGTTGCCGGACAACTCTGCTGCTGCGCGGACACCGCCGGCGCGATCGCGGCAAACGCGACTATGGCGACGGACGCGCGAAAGACGCAACGAAAACTCACGATGTCTCCCCCTGCGTTCGGTGCTGTTTGACGGGAGGCCTGAATGATACGTTGCATTGTCACAATGCAGGACAGCCCGCGCCACGCACCAATGTCTCCCATGAAGAACAAGGAACTCGTTCTCGCCCTCGCTGTACTCGGACTCGTAGACCACGCCGCAGCGCAGTCAGCGCCCGACCGGATGATGGGCAGTTGGCAGGGTTCGCTTGCGACGGGCACAGCAAGTCTCCGTCTCGGCCTCCTCCTCGAACGTGACTCCACCAACGCGCTGCGCGCGACGCTGATCAGCATCGACCAGGGCAACGCGCGCATCCCCGGCACCGTCACGTTCATTGGGGACACGCTCGTCGTCGCCATGGGCGGCGCGGGCGCGCAATACCGTGCAACGCTGAACGCGCGCGGAGACTCCCTGCTCGGCACGTTCACTCAGGGATCGACGTTCGTGCTCGGCCTGAAGCACGTAGCAGTAATCGGGGCCGACTTGCGTCCGCAGGATCCGAAACCGCCGTTTCCGTATCGCACCAAGGACGTTTCGTTCGAGTCCGCGCCCGGTGTCCGTATCGCCGGCACCGTCGTCATTCCGCAGGGAGCCGGGCCATTTCCGGCCGTGGTGTTTGTTACGGGCTCCGGCCCGCAGAATCGCGACGAAGAAATCATGGGCCACCGACCATTCGCGGTGATCGCCGATTATCTGGCACGTCGCGGCATCGCCTCTCTGCGAACGGACGATCGCGGCATCGCGCGTTCCAGTGGCGTCTTCGCAACCGCCACGAGCGCGGATTTCTCCGTTGATGCCGAAGCCGCCGTAAGGTTCCTGCGCGCGGAGAGTGACATCGACAAATCGCGTGTCGGCATCATCGGACACAGCGAGGGCGGCATGATCGGTCCGCTGGTGGCGTCACGTACCCGCGACGTTGCGTTTCTCGTATTGCTTGCCGGCCCCGGCGTTCCCGGTGATTCGATTCTCATGCTCCAGTCTCAGCTGCTCGGTAAGGCAGCCGGCACTCCGGAAAAAGTGTTGGCGTTGTCACTGCGCTTCAATCGCGAGATCTATGACATCGGGAAGAGCAGCGCCGACTCTGTAACGGCACTCGCCCGCATTCGCCCCGCTGCCGCCAAATTTGCCGCGGAGATGTCCGGCACGGCACAGGCGCCTGACGCGACGGTGCAGAATATCGTCGCACAGACAGGGCCACTGCTTTCGCCATGGTATCGTTACTTCTTGCGCTATGATCCGCGTCCCGTGCTGCGACAAGTTCATGTGCCGGTGCTCGCGCTCAACGGCACACTCGATCTCCAGGTTCCGTATCGTGAAGATCTCGATGCCATCAAGCGTGCACTCAACGAAGGTGGCAACACCGACGTAACCATCGTTGAATTCCCCGGACTCAATCACCTGTTCCAGACCGCTCAAACCGGGCAGCTGAGTGAATACTCATCGATCGCAGAAACCATTTCACCACCGGTGCTCGACCGCATTGCACGCTGGATATTGGCGCACGCAAAGCGCTGACCCTGTACTGCTGCCGAAGTCACCCCTCTCCCAGCTGAATAGATGAAAGTGCCACGTCTGCTGAAGTGTGCGGTTCTCACGTCTGCTGTGCTGACAGTTCCCGGCATCGCAGGCGCGCAGGCGAAGAAGATTCCACCGGTGGAAGTTGTTGCGACGCGTATTCCTGAAGCGCCGCATGACGTACCAGCGGCCATTGAAGTCATCAGTGGCGACGACCTGCGCGCGCGTGGCGCCACGTCGCTCCGCGACGCACTCGCACTCGCAGCGGGAATCGCCATCGCACCAGGCGGTGATGGCGGACCCGCGAGTGCGGTGCCCGAAATCTGGGGCCTGCGTGAGTTCGATGCATTCCTGCTCGTTGTGGACGGTGTACCCTGGGGCGGCGCGTTGAATCCGGCCGTGGCCACAGTGTCGTTGCGCGATGTTGAACGCATCGAGGTGCTGCGTGGTCCCGCGCCGGTCACATTTGGCGCGACGTCATTCGTCGGCGTCATTCACGTAGTGCACAAGGCCGCGGCAGCGACCAACAAGTACGCGGAGGTTCGCGGCGGTACCTACGGCACCGGCGGCGGCTCAATCGACGTGCCCTTCACGCTCGGCTCGTACAACTCTCGATTGAGTGCCGACGCCGATCACGAAGGATTCAAGGACGATCACACGTCGTTCACGCGCGGTCATGGCTTGTGGCGTGTTGGCAAGACGGAGAACGGTCGCACATCCTGGCTCACGGCAGATCTCACCATTCTTCAGCAAGATCCAGCGAGTCCGCACGTGCGCGAAGGCGCGAGTCTCTCCACCGCTACGCCGCTCGATGCGAATTACAATCCGAAGAACGCCTTCATCAACGAGAATCGCTTCGCGCTCGCGGCGGGCTACGATCGTTCCGTGATGGACGGCGTGACGTGGGGCTCGACGGCGTCGTACACATTCTCCGGCCAGAGCATGTTTCGCGGATTCCTTGTGAACGTCTCCAACACGGCGAATAACGCAGCAGGCTTCAGGGAGAACATCGACGTCAACCACGTCTACGCCGACACGCATCTGATCTGGCCAACCATGTCGGGCATGAAGTTCATGGCCGGCGCCGACCTGCTCTTCGCGGCCGGCGAAGCCAAGGGTGCGACGTTCAGTTACACGACGCCGTTGAGCGGTGCATCACAGGCGAGTGTGACTGAGCCGACCACGCTCGACAAGGACGCCGAGAACGAGCGCCGCTTCGCTGGCGTGTACGGCTCTGTCGAATGGAAGCTCGCCGACAACTTCAGCCTCAACGGCGGCCTGCGTCTCAACGCGACGTCGGAAAAGCGCGGCGAGACGTCACCCGCAGCAACCAACACGCGCATCAGTGGCGGCGTCGGCGCGCTCCTCGGCTTGTGGGAATCGGGCGCCGATCATCTCCGCGCCTTCGCCAGCTATCGCAATACGTTCAAGCCGGCGGCATTTGATTTTGGTCTCGCCGAGAATGAGGGCATTCTCAAGCCGGAGACGTCGAACAGCTATGAGACTGGCCTGAAGTTTACCGGCAACAACGGACAGTTCGACGCCGAGCTGAGCGCGTTCCGGATGGACTTCGAGAACCTCGTGACGTCGTCCGTCGTCGGTAATCTGCCGTCGCTCACGAACTCCGGAAGCACGCGCTTTCAAGGTGTGGAGCTCGCGACGGATATTCGGCTGCCGTATTCGTTCCTCGCGCGCGGCACGGTGAGCTTGCACGACGGCAAGTTCGTGAACTACCTGACGGATTTCAACGGCGTGAACACGCAGCTCGGTGGCAAGCGCTTCGAGATGTCGGCTCGTCAGCTCGCGTCGGCGGGATTAGTGTACGCGCCGGAGATGGGCATCATCGGTAGCGCAACGATGAACTACTCCGGCGACCGATACCTCAACAAGCGCAACACGGCACTTGCGAAGTCGTTCACCACGTTCGATGCGGGTGTGGGCTATCGCGCCGATCGCTTCGAGGTTCGGATTGACGGACGGAACCTGAGCGACCAGCGCGATCCCATCTCGGAAAGTGAGTTCGGCGATGCGCAGTACTACCGCATGCCGGCTCGTTCATTCCGTACCGGGTTGTCCTGGAAGTACTAGTGCCCCGTGTCGCGGCTGAGCGTGAAGTCGTACTCGAGTCCAATGGTATCGGCCACGCTCAGCAGGATTGGCACGCGAGGCGGGGTGATGGCGAAGTCGGCGAAGGTGAATTTCGTCTTCGCCGTGCCGGTGACGGCGCCGTTGCTCTGTGAAGCAGTTACGAGCCACGTGGTTGGGTGCGTGACGCCACGTACGGTGAGATTCCCGACGACTTCAAACGTGAGTGGACCAGCCGTGGTTGCACTCACACCAGCTTGCGCGGGAATGTTGCGGAACGCGGTTGGCGAAAGTGTGACCGCGGGAAACTGCGTTACATCCATCACGCGGTTGTTCACGTAACCGTCGCGGCGGTCGCTGTCGCTCTTCAGTGACGCAAGACCAACCGTGAACGTTGACTGCGTGAAATGAATCACGCCCGCGGGCCGCGGTGCAATATCGAGCGACGAATACGCCGCGAAGCTCGCCGCAGCGAGAACGCTCAGTGCCTTGAACGTCGTGTGCTTCGAGTTGTGTGTGCTACGGAGTGCCGATCGACGCGCGGTTCGCGTGAATCTTTCGAACGTAATCGAGCGTCTCCAGATAGCGCCACCGCTCCACCTTGGGCGCCACACGCTCGATGCTCCGCCACTCCCTGTTGTCGAGCTGCGCATCAGCCGCCGTGCGCCGCGCACGCATGATGGTGCCCTCGCCCGCATTGTACCCGGCGAACACAAAGCTCCAGCGCGCCGAATCGGGAACGTCTTTCTTGAAGAGCGTCCAGAGATCGCGATCGTGGAGAATGCCAGCCGCAATGTTCCACTCCGGATTGTCGATGGCACCAAAGCTTGGCAGCGCCGAGCGAATGAGGCCGTACGTTGACGGCATGAGCTGCATGATGCCGCGCGCACCAACCCTGCTCCGCGCGGTTGGCGTGAGATCGCTCTCCGCCATGCCCTGCGCCTTGAACATCTGCCAATCGGATCCCACGCCGAAATACCGCTTGGTGTATTTCTGGAAGATGGGGTCGTAGCGCGCCGTCGCCTTCCTGGTCTGCCGTTGTTCAGCGGCGGCGTTGAGCGCTTGACCCGCCTTTCGCAACAATGAATCAGGTCGCACCTGTGCGCGTGCGGATGCCGGCATCGCCAATGATGCCGTACCGCAAATCAGTACAGCGGCGCGGCGGAACATTACCCGAGCGCCTTGCCGATGATCATCGCGATGGAGATGAAAATCGCGGCCATGAAAATCGCGACGGCGATATTTCCCTTCTGAAGCTCAGCGGGGAAATCGACTTCCGGTGTGAGGCGGTCGATGACGCGATACGACAAGTACATGAGCACCACGCCGATGATGGCGTAGATCACGTTCAAGGCAATCACAGAGAGTTGCACAGTTCCTCCCAAGGTCACGAGAGCTATCCCACATAAACTACGATTGGGTGCACCGCTGCGTTTCGTCTTTGTGCCCGCGTCGCGCACCGCGTCCATGAAGTGCGCCGATCCAGCGAGGCCCCTCACCTACCGCACGCCACCGAGCACCTCGACGACGTGATGCGCGCGCGCCCGCGCCACAGGAACGACGGTGCCGTCCGACAATACGAGGTGCAGCCCACGCGCGCTGCGCCTCACTTCGCAAACGGCGTCGATGCGCACGAGCGCGGAGCGGTGCGTGCGGACAAACTGTGCCGGATCGAGTCGCGCTTCGAGCTCGACGAGCGATTCACGGACCGCGGCACGACGCCCGCGCGTGATCACATTCGCGCAGTAGTCGTCGGCCTCGATCCAGAGAATCTGTTCCACCGGTATGATCAGGCCGCGCCTGCCAGCCGTGGCAAGAATGCGCCGCAGGAAGCTGCCCCCGGCAGCCGCGCTTCCAGCGCCGTGCGGCATGGCGACGGGCGCCGCGAGTGCGGCAACGAGACGGTCCAGATGATCACGCGCGCTCCGCTCCGCGCCGCGGTCGAGCGCGCGATCGACTGACGCCCGGAGTCGAGCGTCCGTGTACGGCTTGAGCACGTAATCGATGGCTGCCAGCTCGAACGCGTGCACCGCATATGCGTCGTGCGCCGTCACAAACACGGTCGGCGGCATCACGGCGGAGCCGAGGCGCTTCATGACCTCGAGGCCATCGATCCCCGGCATCTGCACGTCGAGCACGACCAGGTCGTACGGAGATTCGGCGATTCGCGCCATCGCGTCTGCACCGTTGGCGCATTCCGCGACCGTGGCCACGCGCGCCATTGCCGAGAGGACGCGACGCAGACCGCGCCGAGCGACCGGTTCATCTTCGACGACGAGGACGCGCGCGCCCGTACTCACGTGTCCGCGCGCGGCAGCGAGATCCGCGCGATCGTCCCCTGAGCGCCACGAACGTCGAGCGTGAGCGTGGCGCGCGCGCCGTAGAGCTGCGCGATCCGCGCGCGGGTGTTGGCGAGCCCAATGCCAAGCCCACCGGTGCTCCCGATAGCGGCTCCGTCGGTCGCACCAAACGATGCGTCGCAGTCTCCAGCACCGTCGTCACGAACCCAGAGCACGAGGGCCCGCGGATCGAGTTGCGCACCGATCTCGAGAGTGCCACCCTCCGGTGAGCGTCCGACGCCGTGACGGATCGCATTCTCGACGAGCGGCTGGAGGACGAACGCCGGCACGGGCACATCGAGCGCGTCCGCATCGAGTTCCCACGTCACGCGCAGGCGATCAGCGAAGCGAACTTGCTCGATGTCCAGATATTCGCCGAGGAGCGCGATCTCGTCGCGCAATGGCACTGTCGCGTCAGGCTCGCCACGCAACACGGAGCGTAGCACACCGCTCAACTTGGCAATGAGCAATGCTGCGGCATCATGATCGCGTTCACCGACGAGCACCGCGACCGTGTTGAGTGCGTTGAAGAGGAAGTGCGGTTGGATCTGCATCCGCAGCGCCATGAGCTGCGCACGAGAGAGCTGCGCCGTGAGTGCCATCGCTTCGACTTCTCGACGCCGCGCGCGGGCGTCGGCGGCGCGCCAGGCACCGAAGCCGACGACCGCGGCATAGATGACCGCGACGACGGGGAGATAGCTGAGAATCGTCGGGACGATGTACGTTCGCGGCGTGAATCGCGTCGGAATGGTGCCCGTCAAGGCGCCGGCGGCGACGTACGTCATGGCATGCGCGAGCAGGCAAAGCGCGCACATCGCAACATGCGCCGCAATGGTCCACCTCCGCCGTCCGGGGCCCAACGGGAACGCCGTGGCAATCCGGAGAATGAGCGGCGTCAGCGCTGCCCACGCATACCAGGGCGGCGCTTGCGACAGGAAGACGCGCCACCATTCGGAGCCGGGCAATGCGCCGCTGCCCGCGGCGAGCACGAAGAAGAATCGCTGCGCACAGGTAAGCAGCGCCGGTACACTCCATACCGCGAGCAACGCCGCGACGTCGAGTCGCGGCGCCACGGCGATTGCATCGATGCCATTCGCGCGAACGGGGGAATTGCTCTGGGAGATCTCAGGGGTCCAGTGCACGCTTAGTGAATGGCGACACGGCGTTGTCGACTGCCGTTCGCCCTGGACACAACGTCGAATCCAACAATCTCGCGTGTCTTCCCGTCAATACGATACGTCGAGATGATCGCCTGATCGGCGAAACGCACGCGCCAGACGCCGCTGGACTCGCGTGCCTCGACCCGCACGCTGTCCATTTCGAGCACGTCGGTACCTTCCGAATAGAGCGGGAGAATTCGCTCATATCCTACGGTGAGCGGCAGCGACTGGATCAATAGATCGAGCTCCTGGAAATGAAAGACGGGCACGTCAAAGGTGTGCTGCGTCTTGCGCGTTCCTGAATCGGTGACAAATGTGCCCGACACGTGCACGCCCGCATACTCCCACCGCGTGACGTGCGTCCCCGGACGGATATAGCTCACTTCACGCACGGGAGTGAGTCCGGACAGTAGCATGAGCGCGCTATCAACGAACGTGCGCGCGCCGAACGTCAGATCGGTGATGAGCAGCAGCGCGGGCGCGCCCTCGTGCTGCACGAGCTGCTGTGTAACACGACTGCGACCCCGCTCCTTCTCGGTAGTATCGCCCGTCGCGGCGCGCGAGAGATAGCGATACTCGCGCCCCGTATCGGCCCGGATGTGCGACGTCGTGATATCATGGGAGCTGGGTGCGAGAACGGGTTGCGCCGGCAGCGGCGTTGTGAATGCAGTGCAGAGAAGCGCGGTGGCGACACACGATGACATGCGTTCGCGGGAGGGGCGAGCAAGGCGCAAGACGGGCTCCAGGTGAGGGGTCGCCGCAACCTCTCACCAGAGCCGAGCCCTTCGCCTGGCGCGCGTCGCCGCGTGCAGCGAACGGTCGCTGCACGCGGCGAACGGTCAGTGTGGAAACTCGCGCGGGGCGATCACGGCGCGCCGGCACCAACCCTGCTCCGCGCTGTTTAGCGCGCCGTCGCCTTCCTCAACGCAATATTGCCCTTCTGAAGCTCGGCGGGAAAATCGACTTCCGGTGTGAGGCGGTCGATGACGCGACCACAGTTCCTCGCAGGAGTGAGAGAGCTGCTACTCCAGGGGGACGCGCAAATCCGCCGTGCGTCTCACCGAACCCTACGCACTACCAAAGGCGTTTGATTCCACGCCCATCGAACGTCACCTCATTGGACACCAACGCCATCTTTTCGGCCCTGGCCTGCGCCATGAGCATTCGGTCGAATGGGTCGCGGTGATCGCCCTCGAGCGCGCCCGCGAGTTGTCCGTGCTCGAGTGAAATTGGCAGCTGCTCGAATGCCTGCGCCTTCACCTCGCGCACAAAGTCCACCGCCAGCGGACCAGCTGCAGGCAATTTGCCGAGCCGGTGCTTCGTGCTGATCTCCCACGCCGAGGCTGCGCTGACGAACACTTCGTTTGCCTCATCTGAAATGGCTGCCTTCGCCCGCTTGGAGAGACGGTCGTCGCCGGCGAGCCACCAGATGAGCGCGTGTGTATCGAGCAAGAGGCGCATGGCGCTGGATCAGCTCAGCGTTCCCACGCGGCGAGTTCGCTGTCCGGCAGCGGCTCGAAGAAGTGGGCGGTGGTTCCCACCTTGCCCGCGAGTGCGCCGAATTCACGCTTTGGCGCGCGCTTCTCGAGTGCCACGAGACGCACCACCGCAACTCGGCCGCGCTGGATGATGACCTCTTCTCCCGCTTCCGCGTCGGCAATGAGTTGCGACAATGTGGTCTTCGCCTTGTGCACTGTGACGATCTTCATAAGCTGGGATGCGGAGGTGAATGTACTTAGCTAATAGATTAGCTACCTCACCGTATTCTTGCAACCCGTACCGCCGTGTCTCGCCGGGTCGGCGCCCACATCACATGCTGCAAGAAGTCGTACCGGAACCGTGTGCGGGCGGCTGCCGCTGTTCGACAAGCGCAATCAGCACGGGATACACACTTGCCGGCGCTCCGCAGCGCTGCGAGACGTCAACCATGTCGTGCGGTAGGCCGAGGTTCTGCTCGAACCAGTAGACGTCGATCGAACCGCCCGCACGCGTCTGCCACATTTTCGCGAGCCGCAGCACATCTGAGAGTTCGGTGCAGTCCGATGCCCGGCCTACTGCCTTACCGCGATCATCTCGCGCTCGCCGAACTTCAACGTCCACTGTAGTTCCCTCTTCGTGTTAACATCGACCCAGCGCAGTACGGTCCACGACGCAGGGCCGGTAAAGTCCATCGAGACTTTCCATGCGTCGACAGCGCTGACTCCACGCGCGAGGGATTCCGCGCCGAGGACGCGCATCGTCATGTACTGATAGTGGCCGCCGATATCGTACGCGCCGATCGTTACTGAATAGCCTGCCTTCATCGGTAGCGCGTTCGCGAGTAGACCCACGATGCTGTTATCGATTGCCGCATGCTCCAATGTCTTGTCCACGTCGTGTTCACCCGTGCTGTCCTTGATGGTGCCGGTCATATGCGCCCCGTCAAAGGACGGCCGCTTAAAGCTGTTCGTGCCCACTTCCACGTGACGACGCGTGGCGAAGGTGCCGCGATCCACCCAGATGCTGTCGATCGCCTCCCCGCGCGGCGACGTGTTCCGCATCGCCACGAGATAGGGCACCCACCCAGGTGCCATCGTTTGCCGCCGCCGCGTCGCCGCACTGGCGTGCGGCTTTACGGCACCAATACCGCTTTCGTGATCGATCGCGTCAGACCGCCGGTGTCGGTGACCGTCAACGTGACGTTGAAGGTACCGGTCACGCCCCAGTAGTTCTTGGCGATCGGTGTCGTGTGGCTTTCGCCCCTGCCGTTGCCCCAGTTCCACGCGTAGAGCGTGATGCCCGCATCATCCGTAGAGCTGCTCGCATCGAGTTGACACTGGTGTGGCGCGAACCCGACGCAGGTGTATGTAAAGTTGGGGACGGGAGGCTGATTCCCCGATGCGATCGTAATCGTCCTCGTCGCAGTGCCCGTGGCGCCCTTCGAGTCCGTCGCCGTCAGCGTAATGGTGTGTGTGCCTACGGCGAGCGTGCTCGTGCTGAACGACGTGCCAGTTCCAATCTGCCCATTGAGGCTGCTCGTCCAGACGAGTGATGCGCCGGTCAGCACCCCGTCTTCTGGATCGCTGCCCGTCCCTGAAAAGGAGACGGACGTCCCCGACGCGAAGGACGCACCGTTGGCCGGTGACGCAATTGTCGCCGTGGGATTCTGGTTCGCGGCGACAATCGTGATGGTGCGCGTCGCCGTGCCAACGGCGCCCTTCGAATCGGTTGCCTTGAGCGTGATGGTGTGCGTGCCAACTGCGAGCGTACTGGTGCTGAATGAGGTACCCGTTCCGATCTGGCCATTGATGCTGCTCGTCCAAACCAGTGCGGCGCCGCTGAGCGTGCCGTCTTCGGGGTCGGTGCCGCTGCCAGCGAAGTTCACCGTCATGCCCTGTGCAACGCTGGTGTTGTTCACCGGCGCAGTGATGCTCGCCGTCGGTGGCTGATTTACTGGCACAGTAGATGTCGGGATCTGGACCTGCTGCGACACGCTGCCTGTGAGACCGTTCGCGTCGGTGACCGTGAGCGAAATGGTGTAGGTGGCTGCCGTGCTCCACGTGTTTCGCACCGTGGGTCTCGTTTGCACTTCAGAGCGGCCGTTGCCCCAGTTCCACGCATAGCGGACAATCGCTGCGCTTCCCGTTGAGCTGCTGGCGTCGAGTGAACATTGCAGTGTGGGACACGAGTATATGAAGCGAGCGACCGGCGGCGTTCCGCCTGTTGTGATAAAGCCCGTATCGAGCAGGCGATTTGGCGTTGCGGCGGGCACGCTGCTGATGGCATTGGTTGTCGCGTTGCCTTCGAGCGCGGCGACCACCTGTGCCGGTGTGGCCGACGGATTCAGCTGGAGATACAGCGCCGCGGCGCCGGCCACGTGCG
>JBBQHJ010000108.1:0-13021 GCA_038323865.1 Gemmatimonadales bacterium | reverse complement strand
CGAGGGATGTCGGAGTTCGCGTAGTCACTCGTCCAGTTCACGATGCCTGCGCCGGGAATCGCGGCGGCAAAGCGCGTTGGATACTGCGTGATGAGCCAGTTGGTCATGAAGCCGCCATACGAATGCCCGATCGTAGCGACGTGCTTCGTGTCGACGGGATAGTGCGCGCTCACGTAGTCGATGCCCGCCATGACATCCTGTCCGTCCTTCGTTCCCCACGCGCCCCATGTGGCCCAGAGAAAGTTCTCACCGTAGCCCGTTGAACTGCGAAAGTTCACCTCGAGCACAAAGTAGCCATTCGCAGCGAGATACTGATTCTTGACATTCAATCCGTACTCGATGGCGCTATGTGGGCCGCCGTGGTTGCTCACCACGAGCGGATAGTGCCGGTCCTTCGAGTAGCCGGCTGGTAGCGTAAGCCATCCCTCGATGGGCGTGCCATCCTTGCTCTTGAATTGCAGGCGATCGGCATGACTGAGTGTCACTTCCTTGATGAAGTCATCGGAGACATGCGTCAGCTGATGCTCGCCAGATCCATCGATGTTCGCGCCCCACAGTTCCGTCGGCGCGTCGAAGGTCGACACCGTGTACGTCATGTGCGAAAACGCGCTGTCGAAGGCGAATGAGCCGAGCCGGCGTTGCCCGCTCGTCACCTGCTGAATTGGTCCGCCGTCTGGAGAAACGCGAAAAAGATGGGTGGTCCCGCCGACGCCGCCGGTGAAATAGATCAAGCGTGAATCCGGACTCCACCGCTGCCCCGCCGGGATATAGTCCCACGTGCTGGTGAGCACTCGCTCTGGCCCGCCGCTCGAGGGAATCAGAACGAGATCGGTCGCTGCGCCATGATGAAGTTTCTTCGCGATGATGGCGTCGGTCGACATCTGTCGCGACGCGAGAATCCACTGTCCATCGGGCGAATACGTCGCGCCGTTGTAATCGTAGTCGGCATTCGCGGTCAGCTTGCGAACTTTTCCATCCAGCGCAACGGTGAAGACATCGGTCTTTCCATAGACGCTCTCATCGCGATACATGCTGTCCGTGCTGAACAGCAGCGCGGTTCCAACGTGATTCCACTGAACGCCAGCCGGCCGAACGCCGAGGTGCGTGAGTTGTCGCGCTTCACCACCGGTTGCAGCGACGAAGATTTCCTGCGGAGGACTCACATATGGATCGCGCATGTTCGGAAGCGGAAACGCCGCACCGTCGCGATGAAATTCCATCCAATCGAATTGCACGCCCTTGAAACGTTCGTCGTGCCGTTTCTCGAAATCACTCGCGTAGGTCTTGCTCCTCGCCGGTGGAGGAACGTCGCGAATCGTGGCGGCGAACTTCCCGTCGGCGCTCGTGAGCGTTGCGGGCGAGCCGCGCCGCGCACTGCCTCGGGCCGAGTCGCGTTGCGCGGGCGACGTTCCGTCGAACGAAACAATCCACGCTTCGCTCGCCGTACTGTTCGTCTCCTCGATGCGCGTGGAGACGGTGAACGACACCCATCGCCCGTCCGGCGAGATCTCGGGAGCGCCGATGGTCTTGAGGCGGTAATAGTCTTCGATTGCCAGTGGTCTCTGCGCGTGGGCCGTCGCGGCGCATGCGACGACAATCACGAGGAGGAGTCGTTTCTTCATCGTGAAAACGTTGCATCCGGCGCGGCGTTGACACAATACGCTGATCGTCGTCGCGGCCCCGCACCGCGTCACTCGAGATCTCGCGGAATCAACTGTGGCGCGCCGACAATCTTGACCGCGCTGAAATCGCGGACGTCGAGCGTCGCGATGGCCGTTGCGCGGAGCCGTTCAGCGGTAGCGATGACGACGCCGTCGACCAATCCGAGCTTCAACGCCTTGTAGCGCTCATTCAGTTCTGCACTACGATCGAGGTCGGAGTCTTCATTCCACTCCACGTTAAACGCGCCCGCCGCAATGTCGTTCAGAAAGGCCTGCTGCGCACGCAGGCCGACATGAGTGGCCAGCAGGTAGTCAACTTCTGGAAGGATCGCCCATGGCAAGACCCACGCGTTCGGATTTTCCGCGAACAGGCTCGCCAGCACGCGGTGATGGCGGTCTCGCGCATCGATGAGTGCGATGATAGCACCCGTGTCTGCGACGATTACCGGCGTCGCGATGTGGCCATCCCAGCGAGCAATTCTTCGGATCGCTCTGCGACGGTTCCCGTGCGGCTTCGGCCCTTACCGATGCTCGTGGGTGCGACGGCCACCGCGTGGCGGCGCGTGTACTCGGCAACGGCCTCGCGGACGAGCTCGGCCGCCGGCCGGCCCTGTGCTCGCGCGAGGGCCTTGAGTCGCCGATAGTCAGCAGCGTCGAGGTAGAGTGTCGTCTTGGCGGTCATACCATATATGGTATATGGTAGCGTCGGGCGGCGCCAGAGTGCCAAGCAATCGAGGGCTCCTCAGCTTACCAGGGAGTTCGGTTGGCCCGCCTCCGCCAGGGCATGTACCAGCTCGGCCACGCATCGCTGGGCAACTTCACTAGAAGACACCGCCGGCGCGTCTGCGACACAGGATTGCCAGAGCCAGGAGGTCTCGTTCGCGGCATCGGGACGGTACTCCGACTCCCAGATCACCTCAGCTGATGGCGCTGCGGCTGGCGTTGCAGCCCGCTCGAACTGGTGAGCTCCGGGACCGGCAATCGCACCACGCCAGACTGCGACCAGCAGCTCGCCGTCCGCCGCTGAATCGGCACGGTGGCGCAGCCAGGTGAGCGTGATTGCCACCGGGCCGACCTGCAGGATGCTGCGATACGGCGACCGTCGGACCTTCACCGCACACGCGGGATCTTCCAGGTGGAGGGCGACAATACCGTCAGCGACGAATTCGGCCAGGCGCGTGAACTCTCGAGCCGACGCGGCCACCGCCGAATGCGTGGTGAGATACGGACGAACCTTCGCTTCTAGTACCTGCATGATCCTCCTGAGGCTATGTCCCTCGCGCCGAGCGCGAGGTCCGACGTGACACGCGCCTGCCGACGGATGATCCGTTGGCAGGCGCGAATGTCACACTGGCGCACCCGCGAGTGCGGGGACGCGCCGAATGCACACGAGTTGTGCGGTGACTTAGCGAGCCATCTTCGTCACGTTCTCGGCGGCTGGGCCCTTCTGGCCCTGCACGACGTCGAACTCCACGGTCTCGCCTTCGGCGAGGCTCTTGAAGCCGTTACCCTGGATGGCGGAGTGATGCACGAAGCAATCCTTGTCGCCGTTCGCGGGGGTGATGAAGCCGAAGCCCTTCGTGTCGTTGAACCACTTTACGGTGCCGGTCGTACGCATGTGTTGCTCCTGAAAATTTGTTTGTGCTGTAGCCGGAGCGAACCAATGGACGAGCCGGACAACACCAGCGTGATATGCGCTCACGCAGCGCTACGACTGACGGCGGAAACGAAAAAAGGGCCCGCTGTACTGGCAGGCCCCTGAGTCGGAACTTGTCCACACGCCTCGCGGCGCATGTGTCGCTTGGGGAAATATAGCGTATTGAAGGGGCTAGGTCTACTCCTCGGTCGTGCGGAGCGCGAGATCTGACTCGGCGTCACAACTCCTCAGGCCCAGCCGAGTCCAGCAACCGTCGTCCCTCGGCGCTCGCGCGCAGGGGACCTCAAGCAGGAGTTGTGGTGAACGACAGGTACGTATCCCGCTCCTCGATCACGCGGCGAAGCAGGTCGAGCGCTTCAATCGAATAGCCCGCCGACGCGGCAATCGCCGCCTGCTCCGCACATCCTACTGTACGTGCTCCTGGCACGCTCACGGATTTCCTCATGAATCGCCTCGGCGGCCGCACGATACCCGAGCCGCGCGTGAGACGCCGCGAGCTCACAGAGAATTGGCGCACTCCGGCGCGACATCCGGAGCGCTGGCTCCGCGGCCCCGATTGCCTCGGCATCAGCTCCTGCCGCTGCGAGCGTCCAAGTGGTAGCGATCAGAGAGTGCGCTTGTGAGCCGCTGGACTGCGTCCATGCACTACGCGGGAAGGAGGCGGAGTCGCTGAATTTACGCCTGGCGCTGGTCGTGGCAATTCCTTTCCGCATGGCCTCTGCGCGACCAGCGCACCATTGCCTCTCGACGCCCGCTACGCAGCTAACAGCTAGGGATTCCGCCGCTCCGAGACGCGTTTCCATTCGAGATAGTCGCCGGTTGGGATCTGATAGTGAGCCTGATTTGACTCGGTCAGTACGTACGTCCAGGCGCGCAGAAGACGCCCATCAAGCAGCGTAACATCAACCGGAACTCGACTGTATTCGTGCGGTGCAGGATCGTCGGGCCCGATTCCCTCATAGTCGTCGAGCAAACGCAGAGTTTCGACGATGTCACTGCCGCTCAACGTGTAGACCTCTCCTCGAACTCGTTCGTGAGGGTCATTTGAGAGAATAATTCCCGGATACTCACCGAGATCGTAGAGTCGACCGCCTACGTATCCACCGCCCTCGAATTTCGATCGTCTAGCCAAAACACGATACATCTCGTGTCGCGGATCGTCACGTAGCGTACCGTAGACAAACAGCGCGGTGGGATCAGCCTCAATCATTCGTTGTCACTGACTCGGGTGCGCTTCACCGCCCGTCGTCGTTGGAGAGCCGCGTCGAGACGTTCAAATCCGTTCTTGCGAGCATAGTCGATTACGAACTGATGATCATTCAGCCGACAGATGTAGTACTCGAATAATGTCGCAACTTCGCCGTCCGAGACCTGCCCCATCTCCCTGAGAGATCCGAGGAACTCGAAGAAGTTGAGGTAGTCTACGAGTTCCTCGAGCGCATCGGACATTGCGCCTGACTCAACGGCGCGGCGCAACTCCGTCAAATCGGGTTCGATTTCGTAATCAAGAATGCGCCTGATCTTCTTGTACTGAGGTTGCTCGAAAAAAAACGCGTGTACAATCCGTCGAGCCACTCCGCACGCCGCTGGCGTTGCGCTCTAGTGTAGGTCAGAAGCGCAAATCCACCGCCAACGAGAGCCGTGACGTCTCGCAAATAGATCCAAATGGGCGCGACCGATGGCGAGTCCACTATCGCTCCGAAAAGGGTGTGCATTTCAACTTAGCATTGGACCTGGGGCTCTGGTATCGAGCGGCGTAGAATCGATGACGCCGGGCCCGATATGCACACCGGGTTCCAGAGGAGGAACGCTGTTAGGGTTCCGCGTCGGAGTGTACGCGGCCACCAAGGCCGCGCAGTCGCCGGCGGCGCGACGTCGGGCCCGAGCGCGATAGTCGCGCAGACCAGTCGTGGTCGACTATGCCGCCAGCTTGTTCGCCGCGTTCAACGCCGCAACTTTGTAGCACTCCGCGAGCGTTGGATAGTTGAAAACCGTGGTGAGGAAGTAGTCCAGGCCGCCGCCCAGGCCGATTACGGCCTGCCCGATGTGAATCAGTTCCGTTGCGCCCGTACCGATGATGTGAACGCCGAGCAGCCTGCGGTCATCGCGGTGAAAGAGCATCTTGAAGAAGCCGCTGTCATCGCCCACGATCTGCCCCCGCGCGATCTCCCGATAGCGCGCAACACCAACTTCATAGGGCACACAGGCCTTGGTGAGCTCGCGCTCCGTTGCTCCGACCATGGAGATCTCTGGCACGGCGTATATCCCGACGGGAAAGTGAGGAGTCATCGCATGCGCACCGGCGCCAAGCGCATGACACGCCGCCAGGCGTCCCTGCTCGCTCGACGTCGCAGCAAGGCTCGGATATCCGATCACGTCGCCGGCGGCGAAGATATGCGGCACCGAGGTGCGAAAATGCTGGTCCACCGTGATACGGCCGCGCTCGTCCACGGAAAGACCGGCATTCTCGAGCGCGAGCGAGGCCGTCGCGCCCACGCGGCCAACGGAAAAGAGCGCCACATCCGACACGATGCGCTTGCCGGATTCCAACTGCAGGACGGCACGCTGGGTTCCATTCTCGATCTCGATTGACGCGACCGCCTCGCCAAGACGAAACGAGACATTCTGCTTGCGCATCTGGTGGAGCAGCTCGTCAACGATCTCGGCGTCGAGAAACTCCATCGGTCGCTCACGCTTGTCGATCACCGTGACCTCGACGCCGAGGGCAGCGAACATCGACGCGTATTCGATACCGATGACCCCCGCGCCGATCACGGCCATGGACCGCGGAAGTCTTTCGAGGCTGGTGATCTGGTCGCTCGTGATGATCGATGGTGAATTGTGCTCGGCACCGGGCGGAGCAACGGCCGACGTGCCCGTCGCAATGAGGACGTTGGCGCACTGAATCTCGCGCCAGCCGTCGGCGCCGTGCACACGCAGCGTGTGCGGATCCACGAAGGACGCTTCACCGCAGAGCACATCCACGCCATTGCGCGCGACTTGATTCGAGATCACCGCCGCCTCTCGCTGGACGACCTCGTCGATGCGCGCGACGAGCGACTCAATGGTCGGCCGCGCCTTGAGGTGCTGTGCCTCTCGGCTCGCGCGCGCCGCGCCGACGGCCCACACGACGGACTCGCGAAAGGTCTTGCTCGGAATTGTTCCCTTATCCAGGCAGATGCCACCGAGGCTCGCACGCTTCTCGATCAATGCCACACGTCGCCCCATCTTCGCGGCCTGCACGGCGCCACGTTGACCGGCCGGCCCGCTGCCAATGCACACGAGATCGTAGTCGAAGCTTTCCATGATTGCCGCACGGCGGTGTTGCGGGGCCGCATGGTCCCGACATGATCAGTATCGGTAGCAAGCGATATGACCATGAGCGCTAGGTGATCGGCTTCGCCGTAGCCAACAGCTTCGTGAGTCGCAACAGAAACTCCTGGCCATCAAAGAAACTCTTCACCTTCATGCGCTCGTCTCGGCCATGTGCGCGGTTGTCTTCCGGATCGCTCATCAATCCCGAGACGCCGAATGACGGAATGCCAGCCTGACGAAACGGCTGCGAATCGGTGGCGCCGGTGGACATCGTGGGAATCACCGGAATGTTGCCGAAGAGTTCCTTCGTGACCCGCTCGACCGGCCCGACGACTTCCGGCATCAACGGCGACGGTGCGACAAAGTTTGCCGGTCCCGCGCGTGAGACTTCGATTGCCGTATCCGCGAGTGCCGCGATGATTCCGTCGCGAATTTCGCTGGGGATGGCGTCCGGCAGGATACGACAATTGATGCGGACTTCCGCCGTTTGCGGAAGTGCGTTGGCCGCGTGCCCACCGCTGAGGCCAGTGGCGACACACGTCGAGCGCAGCATTGAGTTGTAGCGCGGGTCGGCCGACAGGACGGCGGCCGCCGCCGCATCCTTCTCGTTCGCGAGCAGCGCCTTCATCGCTCGGCCCACTACCGGTGTTTCGATGTCAGCGGTCTTCTCGAAGAAGGCGCGCGTCACCGTATTGAAGTGCACGGGAAAGCTGTGCTTCGAGAAGCGCGCGACCGCTTCCGACAACTGATAGATCGCATTGTCCGGACGCGGTTGTGATGAGTGTCCGCCGCGATTCTTGGCCGTCGCGGTGAAGTTGACGGAATTCTTCTGCGTCGCCTGAATTGAATTGAGGAATGGCTGGTCACCGCGCAGGGAACCGCCGCCTCCCTCGTTGATGACGTACGCTGCATCCACGAGTCCGCGCTGGTTCTGAATGAGCCAGCGGACACCGTTGCAGCCGCACGGACTTCCCTCTTCGTCCGCCGTGAGCGCAACGATGATGTCGCGGTCGGGGACATAACCTTCGCGCTTGAACTTGATGAGGTTGGCCACGAAGATCGCCGCCATGGCCTTATCGTCCCCTGTGCCCCTTCCATAGAAGTAGCCCTCACGTTCAAGGAACTTGAACGGATCGAGATCGGGCGACCAGTCGGTCTTGAGCGCCTCAACGACATCGAGATGCGCGAGGAGGAGCAGCGGCTTCGCGCTGTTCGCGTTGGCCTTGCCGTGATATCGCACAACGAGATTGAACTTGTCCGGCCGCGCTCCGCCGAGGAAAATGTCCGTCTCGGGAAATCCCGCGGCACGGAATCGCTTCGCCATTGCCTCAGCGGCAACCGTGGTGCCGGACGTCATGGTGGAGGAGTTGGTCTCGACCAACTCCTTGTAGACGTCCTTCGCGAGCTGCTGGTCGGCGGTGAGCTGTTGCGCTTGCGCTGTGGCAGCGGCAAGCGCGATTGCGACGGCGGCGAGGATCAGGCGCATCCGGTGGGCTCCTTTGCGTGCGAACATCGGGCAATATTGCGTCTCATGCATTCTGGGATGCAATAGATGACAATGAGGCGCCGGATATTCCGCATTGGGCTCTTCGCCGCGCTCGCGCTCGCGACGATCTCACTCATTTCGCAGCGTCGAGCGCGTGGGACGGTGCTGGCATATACCTCCTGCCCGTTCAGCGGTGCGCCCGTTGTTGTGCTCAACGCCGGGATCGACGCGGAGGACACGATGCCAGTGCGCATCCATGAAGAGGTACACGCGCAGCAATGTCGCGAACTCGGCGCGCTCCGGTACCGGTGGCGGAACTTGTCAGCCTCGGGGATACTCTCGCTGGAGATACCGGCGTACTGTGAAGCAGCCGCGGCGCGCATGGGTCGGCGAGACACACGCAAGATCGTGCTTGAGCGCCTCGAGGACGACGTACAAGGGGCGTTCTCTGGAAAGTTGGATTCGGCTGAGATCCGGAAGAACCTGGCAACCGACTGTCTGGATAGGATCTGATCTTGGTTGAACGGCGTGCTCAAACGGCGTGCTCGAACGGCGTGCTCGAACGGCGTGCTCGAACGGCGTGCTCAAACGGCGTGCTCAAACGGCGTGCTCGAACGGCGTGCTCGAACGGCGTGCTCGAACGGCGTGCTCGAACGGCGTGCTCGAACGGCGTGCTCCAACGGCGTGCTCAAACGGCGTGCTCAAACGGCGTGCTCGAACGGCGTGCTCACACGGCGTGCTCGAACGGCGTGGCACGCTAGCCTCCATTGCCCTGCATCAGGCTCGTGAGCATCCGAACAATCGCGACCAAACGATTGTGCAGAGGCCAATAGACGGTCGCTGAAACGTCATTAGCCGCGAACCGCGCCCGCAGGCGTTCGTTTGTCTCTTCGGCCGACGCCCGCGCGTAGCGGAGAAACTGATTGCGATCTGGCCCCGCGTCTCGGCCGAAGCCCTCCTGGATATTCGCTGTTATAGACTCAGCGGCGTCGCGAAGCTGAGTTGCGTTTGGCATACGCTTCTTGAGTATGCGATTGATATCATCCACCACCATTCGCGCGGCGTCGAGCGCGCGCAAGCCGGGTTTTATCGACATCCAGGAGAATGGTGGTCGCGCATGACGTACCCGTCACCATTTCATCGCCCTTCGGTACAATAGCACGCCGTTGGAGCTCGAATTCGGAGGCCGACGTTTGCGCTGGCAGAACCGGTATAACCTGGTATATACTTCGGTATGAAGACTGCCATTTCACTTCCCGATGCGCTATTCGAGTCGGCGGACGCGCTGGCGCGCCGCCTCGGCATGACACGGAGCGGGCTCGTTGCTGCCGCCCTTACGGAGTTCGTGGCAAAGCATCGGGCGTCGAAGGTCACAGAGCGTCTCAATGCAGTGTATGGTGCCGAACCGGAGGCGCAGGATCACTTCGCCCGCCGCGCCGGTCGCCGGCGTCTGGCCGACACAGAGTGGTAGTCTCGCGCGGGGAGGTCTGGTGGGCCGATCTGGGCGATCCGCGAGGCTCCGAGCCCGGATTTCGCCGGCCCGTACTGATCGTGCAGAATGACGCCTTCAATCGCAGCACAATCCGGACGATCATGGCGGTTGGGCTGACGTCCAACCTGCATCGACTCGATGCGCCGGGCAACGTACTTATTCCCTCGCGCGTGTCGGGACTCGCGCGCGATTCGGTCGCCAACGTCTCGCAGGTTGTCACTCTTGATCGGGGCGCGCTTACGGAACGTGTGACTGCCCTACCCGCTGATGTTGTGCGCGCTGTCGAGCGAGGATTGCGCCTAGTACTCGATCTTTAGGTGGGACTAAAGGGCGAGCACAAACGGCGTGCTCGAACGGCGTGCTCTAACGGCGTGCTCGAAGAGCGCGCTCACACGTCGTTAGACATCGCCGTCAGAGCACGTAGTTTGAGCACGTAGTTTGAGCACGTAGTTTGCGCACGCCGTTAGCCTGACTCTGACCAATCAACCGTTCCGTGTGGCACCCGCACGGTCGAGAATAACAATGACGTCATACAGATATCTCGTAGTCGCCTTGGGCATCGCTGCGCCGCAGCTCGCAGCCGCCCAGCAGAATCCGACCATTCGCAGCTACTACGAGATGGCGCGCGCCGAGTTTTCCGGTGAGCGGGCGCGTGATGTCGTCGCGTTCATGGACGGCCGCTTCCGGTGGCCAGGCAACACCGGATTCGACGCGAGCATCGACAACATCGTTCGCATTCTGCGCAGCGCGGGCTACGTGCCTGAAGACTCCGCGCAAGGCAAGCGGTTCACCTATCGCATGGAGAAGCGACCGATCCGCGGGCTCGCATGGGATCTCGTTAGCGCGTCGCTCGCAATTGTCGGCGACAGCGCGCCACTGCTGACGACGACGAGCAACTTGAACATGCTCGCCATCAACTCGTATTCGACGCCTGATACTGGCATCGTTGCCGATGTCGTTGATGCGGGAAAAGGAACAGCCGCGGAACTCGATGCGCTGAACGTCAAAGGCAAAGTCGTACTCGCCGATGCGAGCGTGGGCCAGTTGTTCGGTGAGGCCGTGCAGAAGCGCGGCGCCGCGGGCGTCCTCGCGTATCGCATGCCCGCGTATACGAAGCCTGAGATCAACCGCTCGTCGATTCAGTTCTCGTCGATTGCGCAGGACACAGTGCGCAAGGGCTGGGGAATGCCGATCTCACGCGGGGCCTTAGACGCGTTGCGCGCTCGCCTGGCTAAGGGTCCGGTGCGTGTGCGCGCCATTACGAAGACGCGACTCTTCCCGTCTGTCGAGCGAACGGTCGTAGCGGAAGTGCGCGGCGCCAAGCTTCCGAATGAGCGCTTCGTGTTCAGCGCGCACGTGCAGGAGCCTGGCGCGAACGACAACGCATCGGGCGTTGGTGCGCTGAGCGAGATCGCGCGGTTGCTGGCCGTGTTGCCGGTGACGCCAAGTCGAACGATCACCATGCTGTTCGGCAACGAGATCGCGCAAACGCAGAACTTCCTCGCCGACGACGCCGTGCGCACGCGCGACGTGAAGTGGGGATTGAGTCTCGACATGGTTGGCGAGGACACGCAGAAAACGGGCGGCGCCTTTCTCATCGAGAAGATGCCCGATCCGTCCGCGGTGTGGACGCGCGGCGACGAGAAGCACAGCGAGTGGGGCGGAAGTGCGATCACGAAGGACAAGATCGTTCCGCACTACTTCAACGACTTTCTTCTCGCGCGCTGCCTCGACCAGGCGAAGACGAATGGCTGGGTCGTGAAGACAAATCCGTTCGAGGGCGGGAGCGATCACACGCCGTTCCTCACGTTCAAGAAGCCGGGCGTGTTGTTCTGGCATTTCACCGACCAGTTCTATCACACCGACGGCGATCGTCTCGATAAGGTCTCAGCGGTCACTTTGAAAAACGTGGGTGTGTCGGCACTCGTGTCGGCGTTGACGTTGACGACGGCGAACGGTGAGATGGCGAGGAGCCTCGTGGGTGAGATCGAGGCGGCGGCGATCAAGCGACTGGATGTAGAGTTCGCGCTGTCTAAGAGCGCGCTTGCATCGGGTGGCGATGTGGCTAAGGAGCGAGAGATCCTCGAAACCTGGGCGACGTATTATGACGGTGCGCTGGCGGCGATGGTGGACATCGAGGTTGGGGGTTCGTCCACACAGACGCAAATTGCGATTGCCGCGGCGCGTCAGCGCGTCGTAGTTACAGGTAAGAAGCACCTTGCGAGCGTGTCAGCCCGCTGACGCAGACTGGCGAATCCCGGTGCTCGCACGTCGCTAGAGCACGCCCTTTGAGCACGCCCTTTGAGCACGCCCTTAGAGCACGCCCTTAGTTGTGCAGTGTGCTGTCTGTCCCTCGCAGCAGCGCTCGCCAGTTCTGGTAATAGGCGAGTCCGAGTGCCGATGGCGATTGACGGATGATGTAGCGAGTGCCGTCACCGACCATCCCGAAGCCGGTACCATTGTCGTCGAACGTCGCTCGGCGCCAGGTCCACGCGAGGAAAAGCGTCTGCGCAGTGCCCACTGCCTCGCCCGTCTTCCCGATCGCGATCCGCTGCACCTTACCGGACGGAGACATCCACGTGAGCGTCGTGCCCGACCGGTTCCACTGCGCCCACCGTCCGCCATCCGTGGACACCCGCTGCGGCGTGCCAACGGGAATTGCCTGTACGTAGATCTCCGCGCGGCCGGTCTCGTCCGAGCTGAAGGAGATGAAACGCCCATCGGGGGAGAACTTGCCGTCGTTCAGCCGGCCAGCGCGCGCAATCGCCCGGATGTGCCCAGGATCGTTGATCGGAATGATGTCGAGCTGCGTATCGCGCCGAGCGAGCAGCAGCGTGCCGTCTCTCGACCAGTCGAGAGGATTCCAGCACTTGATTGGATTCTCCTCCTTGCGCATCTCTCCAATTGTGCGCTCGGTGCCGGTCGTTCGATCACGCTCGACAATGGCGCAGCTTTGCCGGGTGACTCGCGCGAAGATGAAACGGCTGCCGTCGAGGTTGAACGCCGGAAAGTAGCTTCCCGTCCCTGCGCCAGCGGCTGCGTCGTCGCCCTCGACGAGACGTGTCGGCCGATTGGCCGCGAGGTCGTACATCCAGATGCCGGTGTGGCTTCCGCCGACGGCGACGATTGGTGCACCATCCGGCCGCACGGCCAGGGTCCATGTTCCCTCCAGCCGAACGGTATCCACCAGCACGCCCGCTGCATCATAGACGAGATACGGCCGGTCGCTGGACCCCGGAAGAAATGCGAATGCGCCGTTGTTCGACACGCTCATCGTATGAACGCCGCTCTGGCTTCGCACGCCGGATGCGACGCGACGCGGCGTACCCTGCAGCGATAGGCCGTTGAAATCGATCGCCTGTGCGTCGACGGCAAGGACATCCGTGGCAGACTGCAACAGCACGTATCCG
>JBBQHJ010000107.1:0-13026 GCA_038323865.1 Gemmatimonadales bacterium | reverse complement strand
GACGCTGCTGCTGATTGTGCCCGCCATTGCTGGTGTGATCGGTTACTTCGGGCTGCGAAGCTTCATGTCGCTGGCAATCGTAGTGGCAGGTGCGGCGGGCGGAATCGTGCTCGCACTCGAGAGCTATGCAGTGATGAGCATGTTGGGTGGCCAGTTGGACCGACTGGAGCCGCAGGACCGGTGACCGCTAGCCGCGTCGAGCGCGCCGCGTAGCCAGGAATCGTTGCCAGCCTTGCGAGCCTTCGCTGAGCACTACGCGCGGTAGCTGTGCAATTCCCGGAGATTCCGCCGTTCCAACGAGCAGCGACCAGGATTCAAACGCGAGGCGCCTGAGTCCTCGGAGGTGCTCACGCATCGCCAGCGTTTCGTTGAACACCGCGTCCTCGTGTGGCGCCGAGTCAAAGCGGCCGCGATGCAGTTGGTCAGCGTCGTGGCGCGGGGCCACATGGTGGGTTACCTGAATGGCCGGATCATAGACGAGACGCCAGCCCGCGCGACGCAACGCAAGACATAGCGCGAGCTCCCAGTGCACCTGCGCGCCCTGGCCGCGGAGACGTTCGTCGAAGCGAATCGTACGAATTGCCTCGGTGCGAAACGCGCAACACACACCTTTGAGGACGTCCACGTCGCGCGCAGGGCCAACGCCGATGTGATGATTACCGATAACGCGTCCGAACCATTGCACGCGACCGACGTCGGCACGTTCGGCAGACACACCGGACTGAATGTCCTTGCCGCCCACGCCGGCGACGTCTGCATGTGCCTCCAATACGTGCGCCATTCGCTCGAGCCAATCTGGTGCGGGCTCGGCGTCGTCATCGGTGAGGGCCACGATGTCGCCCGTTGTCGCATCGAGCGCCGCATTCATTGCGGCGACGACACCCGCGCGACTCACCGGCACTTCGCGCAACGCCGGCCAGTCTGTGTGCGCGCCAACGACGTTGCGACTCGCCGTGTCCGTGTCCCGCACCGTGACCAGCACCTCGCTCGGTGCCATGGTTTGCGCGCGAATCGCGGCGAGACATCGTGTGAGCTTGGCAGTCCGCCGGAAAGTGGGCACAACGACCGTCGTACGCATGCGCACAAAGCTACCTCGACACGGCGTGATTCGTGCTTTCCCTTCCTGGTCGCTCCGGACGTGACGGCGAGCCGTCGACGTGTGCGGTTCTCTACCGCGTCGAAGATTCGCGGGTGCAATCGTATTTTCTGGGCGGAAAGTATCCGGACGTCGAAGAGGCGGCGAAGGTCGCGATCGTGCTCGAACAGTTTCCCGTCGGCGAACGAGTCGAACTGGATACGCTCGCCGAGCGTTCCGATGTGGCGCGTCGAAAGGCTCGGATCGTGTTGGTGTTGCTCAAGCGGCACGGCGTGGTGCGCGAGCATCGCGGCGGTGGATGGGAGCGATTACAGAGCCGGCTCACCTCGGTCGACCTGAGTGCGGATCTCACTGACTACGAGGAGCGCCGCGAACAGGATCGCGCGAAGCTCAGATCCATGGTGGCCTATTGTCAGAGCGTCCGCTGTCGCACTCGCCAACTGCTCGAATATTTTGGCGAAGTGGTGGCCGACGATTGGGTCTGTGAAAACTGCGATGCGTGCGACATGCAGAGCGCGCTCGTCCGCCGAAGTCGTGAACGCGAGGTTGCGGCACTCGCGTGAGCTCAGTCGGCCGCGCTGTGTGCGCTTGGAACGAAACAACAGCACGCGCGACTGCATCATAGGACAGGGTGACGGTTCACGTCATCCAAGTTGTTTGCACCGTTGCGGCCGTGGCGGGAGTTAAGCGGGGCCGCCGCAAAGCGGTGCGCCACACAGCGGACTCACGTCCGTGAATCTCCCCCTTGACTACTGTAGCGTGACGGTAAACATTCGTCGCGAAGAGACGACGCTGAGGTCGCTCTGTGGTGTTCCCGCCTTTTGTTTCATCTTTTAGCAATCCTCGTTCATGATGGTTGCGCACGACTCGGGCTCGCTACCGCCGAGTCGCCTTGCCGACGAAACGATCGCCACGCTGCGGGATGCGCTGCGACGTTACTTGTCGAACGGTCTCACACCGAGCCCGCTTCAAGCCGCATTGCAACTCGTCGGGCGCGAGGCACGTGAAAAGGACATCCTTCCGGAGCAGCTGTTGATCACGCTCAAGGACGTCTGGAATACGCTCCCGGAAGTACGTGCCATGAATGACACCGCGCAGCAGGTCCGCCTGCTTCAGCGCGTCGTCACGATGTGCATCAAGGAATACTATAGCGTCTGAACGTTCTGAACGTCCGTCGCATTGTACTCGGCCTCTATCTGTTGATCGCGGCAGCCGACGCCGGAGGCAAGTGGCTCGCTACGACATCAGCTTTCAACCGCGTCGCTTCCGAGCACGTCACGGGTGACGCTGCGGCGTCGCTCAAGAGTGCGGCGAAACCATCAGGCAACTTCGAGATCTTTCGGACTGCATCGCGACATCTGCTGAGCGGCACCGATCTCTACGCGGAGTATCCCGAGGAGCTCTCCGACCGGTTCAAGTACAGTCCGACTTTCGCGCTGTTGTTCGAGCCCTTCGCGTGGCTCCCATCGCCGATCGCGCTGTTCCTCTGGAATGCGCTCAATGCGCTTGTGATGTTCTTCGGAATCGAGCGCGTGCTCAAGGGCAGGCAGGCAATCATTGCGCAGGGCTGCATGCTGCTCGAGTTGTTGCGCGGAATGCAGAATGCGCAGAGCAATGCGCTCGTCGCCGGGTTGATCGTGCTGGCCTTTGCCGCCCTCGAAAAACGACAGGCGTGGCGCGCGGCAGCGGCCGTGGTGATCGGTGCGAGCGTAAAGATCTTTCCGCTCGCTGCGTTGAGCTTTGCGCTTCCCCGGCGAAGTGTCTGGCGTACGGGAGTCGCTGCGGTGTCGCTCGGAGTTGTCGCGCTGTTGTTGCCGCTGCTGGTGACGTCACCGTCGACGCTCGTTGCGCAGTACCACTCGTGGCGCGCGGTGGAATCGATCGACGCAGCGCAGCGCTGGTTCTCGGTGATGGAGCTGTTGTATCGGGCCACGCGACTCGCGATTCCGAACTGGCCCGTGCAGCTCGCGGGAACGCTCGTACTACTCGCTCCGATTCTTGTGCGCAGAGAGCGGTGGAATGAAGATCGTTTTCGCCTGCTGTATCTCTGCTCCTTGCTGCTCTACGTGGTGCTATTCAATCACCAGGCCGAGCGTGCGTCGTTCCTGATTGCGTTTCTCGGGGCGACGCTGTGGTATGCGTCCGAGCCGGCGTCGCGTGCGAGAACCGGGCTTTACGCGCTGGCGTTCCTCACGATTCCGCTGATGTCGACGCTGATTCCCGGGCGAATCTTCCGCGATCAGACGGTAATGCTGTTTCGGCTCGCGCTTCCGACGTTGCTGATCTGGATTGTGGTTCAGATTGAGCTTTGGAGCACTGCGGAAACTGCGGAACTACGCAACGCAGATGACGCAGATGTCACGCAGATTCCGCAGATAACTGCGTAAGAGCTGAAAAGAAAAACGAACATGGTTTTTCTGGTTCATCTGCGTTATCTGCGTCGCCGAAGGCGCATCGGCGTCTATCTGCGTGCGTATTTCCGCGGTTCAGCCCAGCTTGGCCGTCAAATCAATCTGCACATTGCCCTTGAGCGCACTCGACACCGGGCAGCCCTCCTTCGTGGCCTGGGCGATCGCCTGGAACTTCGCGTCATCGATGCCCGGAACGACGGCGGTCGTCGTCAGTTGCATGCGCGTGATCTTGAAACCCTCGCCCACCTTTTCCACCGTGCAGGCGGCCGCCGTCTCCACGCTCGTCGGCGCGTAGCCAGCCTTTTCGAGACCGCCGCTCAGGGCCATGCTGAAGCAGGCCGCCTCGGCCGCTGCGAGCAGCTCCTCTGGATTCGAGCCACCCTCTTCGCCGAATCGGCTCCCGAAGCTGTAGCTCCCGCCGAGTCCCGTCTGTCCGCTAAAGTTGCCGTTGCCGCCCTTCAGGCCACCGGTCCACTTTGCTGTCGCATTTCTCGTCGGCATCGTCTCAAGCTCCACATGAATGGTGTACTCGCGCCAAGCCGTGCGCTTGACGCGTCGTTCGCCAGCGTTTTATCTCCGTCCAATGACGGAACCCTCCGAGGCGCCGCTCCCGCCGACGGTGGCGCGGGTGCTGAGCAGATTCCGCGCCCTCGGGCGCGAAGAAAAGATGCAAGCGTTGCTGCACTACGCGAAACAGCTCGAGCCCCTGCCCGAGCGGTTTGGCGCACTCGATCGCTCGGAGTTCAACGTACCTGAATGTCAGACGCGCGTGGACCTCTTCCCGGAAATGCGCGACGGAATGCTGTACTTTTACGCCGACCTCAACACTCGGCAATCACCCACCATCGCCGCTTTTCTTGCCATCCTGTTTTCGGCCATCAACGGCCAACCGCCGGAAACCACGCTCGCCATTCCCAATGACTTCGTATATCAAATGATGGCGGGCATTGGACTGTCCGGACGCGAGGTGGGACTCAACGCCATGCTGGCGCGTGTGAAACGACACGCGCAGCTCGCGGCGGCCTGAGCCGACAATGGAGCGTTTTCTCAGCGGCTTCGTGTGGGTGATCACCGTGCTGATGGTCATCGTGGGCACCTTCTATGTGGCGCTCATCTGGCTGTTCACCGCGCCGTTCGACAAGGGCCGCTATTGGGCGGGGCGCTCGTTCCGTCACCTCGCCGTCGCGCTCGTGAAAGTGAACCCACTCTGGCACTTCGAGACCGAAGGCCAACGACCGGACAATCCGCGTCTCCCGTACGTTGCGGTATCAAACCACGAGTCCTATGCGGACATCTTCCTGATCAGTCATTTCCCGTGGGAAATGAAGTGGCTGTCGAAGGACACCATGTTCAAGATCCCGTTCATGGGCTGGATGATGCGCATGGCAAATGATATCCCGATCAAGCGCGGCAAGCGCGAGAGCGTCGTCAGCGCGATGCGCGGATGCCAGGACCGACTCAGCAAGCGCGTGAGCATCATGATCTTTCCCGAGGGCACGCGCGCGAAGACGAATGAAATGCTGCCCTTCAAGGATGGTGCGTTTCGTCTTGCGATCGAGAATCACACGCCAATTTTGCCGATTGCCGTGGCTGGCACACGCCATTGCATGGCGAAGGGCAGCTTCGCCTTTCGACGTGCACGCGCCAAGGCACGGGTGCTCTCTCCCATTCCGACCACGGGCATGACCATGGCCGACGTCGGTGTGCTCCGCGATCGCACGCGCGAGGCAATCGACGCGGCGCGACGGGATCTCCAACGTGAGCTCGGCGTCTACGCCTGATTCGGCGCTCGTCGCACCACGCGACGACGGAGAGCTCGAGGAGCAGCTCTCACGTCCTCCCGCACCACTGACATCACTGCTGTCCACACTCGAGGGCGACATGCTCATCCTCGGTGCCGGTGGAAAAATGGGCCCAAGTCTCGCCCGCATGGCAAAGCGTGCGACGCCCGGTCGCCGAGTGATCGCAGTCTCTCGCTGGAACGATGCGTCGGCCGCCGAGTCGCTGCGCGCGGCTGGTGTGGAAACGATTGCGGCTGACTTGCTCGACGCACGGTCGCTTGCCGACGTGCCCGATGCGCCGAACATCGTCTTCATGGCCGGGCAGAAATTCGGGACGTCGGGGAATCCTGCGATGACGTGGGCAATGAATGCGTCCGTGCCGACGATGGTGAGTGAACGATTTGCCGGCGCACGCATCGCCGTGTTCAGCACGGGCAATGTGTACGCGTTGACTCCGCCGGAGAGTGGCGGTTCGCGCGAGAGCGACACACCGCAGCCCATTGGCGAGTACGCGTACTCGTGTCTCGCCCGCGAGCGCATCTTCGCCGCCGCGGCCGCGCGTCATTCGTCGCCGACGTCGATCATTCGGCTCAACTACGCGCACGATCTCCGCTACGGGGTGTTGACCGACCTCGCACTCAAGGTGAAGAACGGCACGCCGATCGATCTGCGCATGAGTTGGGTCAATGTCATCTGGCAGGGCGACGCGAACGCGCTCGCACTTGCGTCGCTCATGCGAGCGAGCGCACCTGAGCCGTTCATCGTGAACATTGCGGGACGCGAAGTGCTCCGTGTGCGCAACCTCGCGCTCGCACTCGGCGACCGCCTCGGTCTGATGCCGCACTTCACCGGCGACGAAGCAGCGGACGCACTCTTGAGCAATGCATCGCGGATGGACCACACGCTGTCGCTCCCGCTACTACCGCTACCGACGCTGCTCGATTGGGTCGTTGGCTGGATTGCACGCGGTGGACGCTTGCTCAACAAGCCAACCGGATTCGAGAAGCGCGATGGCCGTTTCTGATCTTCGCGCGCACCTCGATCGCGGTGTGGTCATTCCCGCCCACCCGCTCGCGCTGACAGAAGCGCGTACGCTCGACGAGCAATATCAACGCGCCCTGACGCGCTATTACGTCGATGCCGGCGCGGGTGGAATTGCCGTCGGGGTGCACACCACGCAATTCGCCATACGCGATCCGCAGCATGCGTTGCTGCGACCGGTGCTCGAACTCGCACGCGACACGGCGCGTCTGTGGCGTAAGGAGAGCTCGCCCTTCGCGCTGATTGCCGGCGCCATTGGCCAGACAAAGCAAGCGGTTGCCGAAGCAACACTCGCGCGCGACCTCGGCTACGACATGGTGCTGCTCTCGCTCGGTGCCTTGAAGGATGCGACTGACGAACAGCTGCTCGCGCATTGTCGCGAGGTCGCCGAGGTGACACCGGTGTTCGGCTTCTATCTGCAAACAGCAGTTGGTGGCCGAGTGCTCGGCTATGACTTCTGGCGTGGCTTCGCCGAGATCGAGAATGTGTGGGCAGTGAAGATTGCGCCGTTCAATCGGTATCAAACGCTCGATGTCGTGCGTGCGATCGCGGCGTCAGGACGGAGTGACATCGCGCTCTACACCGGCAACGACGACAGCATCGTGGCGGATCTCGTGACGCCATTTCCCGGCGGTCGCAGAATCGTGGGTGGTCTGCTCGGCCAGTGGGCGGTGTGGACGTCGAAGGCCGTGCAGTTGCTCGCGCGTGCGCACGACTCTTTGCCGGAACTGCTCGCAGAAGGCGCGGCGCTCACAGACGCCAACAGCGCCCTGTTCGATGCGACGAACAATTTCGCCGGATGCATTGCCGGCATTCACGAGATCTTGCGCCGGCAAGGCTTGCTGCGCGGGCGTTGGTGTCTCGATCCGAATGAAGGGCTGTCGCGCGGACAAATGCACAATATCGACCGCGTGTGCAGCGCCTACCCATTCCTTACGGATGATGCCTTCGTGTCCGAGCGTCTCGAAGCCTGGTTGCGAGCCTAAGCCGCCAACGCCGTAAGGCAGCCTAGTCAGCCATGAGTTCGCCAACCCAGCAGTCTTTCGCGGGCCGTTCGAAGTGCTGGCGCCAAGCGCCGAGGTCCGTAACGGTGGTATCGAACACCACCGAGTCACGTGAGAGGGCCCCTCGCGTCGCAATGTCCTCGAGCTGCCCGCGCGCCACCGAGCACACGCCGCCGGTGCTGTCGCGATAGAACACTCGGCCTCCACCGACCAGGTTGGCAGCAACTTCGTGCTGCACCTGCTGGAGCACCCGGAACAGGCCGTCAATGGAGCAACCGGATGCTCCCGCTGTGGACTGGTCGACGGCGACGACGAGGAAGCGGCCCTCACGCCACTGCCGTCCCACGTGCAGAGGCTCGCCGTGCGCCTTCCACTGCTCGAGAAACTCATCGACGCGCGCGAGCAGCGCCTTTTCGGCCTCGCCGCTGATCACATTGTCGCTGCCGAACACCCAGACGCGGGATGCGTCAGGCAGGGAATCGAAGGAGACGAGCGGCATGCAGATCACTCGGTAAGATTGAAGTACGGCAGATTCGCGCCATGACGCGCGCTGCTGCAAGATAGTTGGTCTGCGCACCCCAACCCCAGTGATGTCCCCCGACTTACACGCACAAGGTGCGCCCGCTCCGCGCGACCTGGCCGACGAACGCTATCGGCCATTGTTCGTGCTGTCGCCACAGGCGGCGTGGTTGTATGACCGTGAGTCGCTCCAGTTCCTCGAGGTGAACGAGGCGGCCATCCATGCATACGGCTGGTCGCGAGAGGAATTCCTCTCGATGACCATTCGCGACATCCGTCCGCCGAGCGCGCAACTGGAGTTGGATGTCATGCTGGTCCAGGCCGACTCGCTGGGCCGCAACTCGGTGCGCTCCGTACACCGCACGAAATCCGGGCAGCTTCGCAGCGTAGAAATCACGTCGCATCCGCTGGAGTTCGGCAGCCGTCCCGCTCGCATGGTGCTCGTGCACGATGTCACTGAGCGCGACGCCGCCGAACGCGCCCTGGCCGACAGCGAATTGAAGTACCGCTCGGTGATCGAGCAGATGCAGGACGTCTTCTTCCGCACCGACGCGCAGGGTGTGCTCACATTCCTCAACGGCGCCTGGACGTCATTCACTGCAAACGCTGTGGAAGCGAGCCTCGGCACCCAGCATTTGTCGTACGTGCATCCGTCAGACCGGCGCTCGCTGCTCGACGCGACGCGACCCCTCGTGGACGGCACAGGCGATCGAGTCAGCGTTGCGCTGCGATATTTCCACCGCGACGGCGGGCATCGGTGGGCGGAAGCGAGCATCACGCCCATTCGCGACGCCAACGGCGCGTTCAATGGCACCACCGGCACATTGCGCGATGTGACCGAACGTCGCGCTGCCGAAGACGAGCGCGAAGCTTTGGCGACGAACATCCGCCAGCTGCTCGAATCCGCAGGCGAAGGCATCTTCGGGCTCGACAAGAACGGCAACATTACGTTCGTGAATCGTCAGGGCTGCATTTTGTTCGGCTTCACGGCCGGAGAGCTCATCGGCAAAGGCATGCACGAGATGACGCATCACTCGCGCGCCGACGGAACGCCGTATCCGAAACACGAGTGCCCGGTGCAGCGCGCAGCACGCGACGGCGTGTTCTGCGAGATCGAAGGCGAAGTGATGTGGCGAAAGGATGGCTCGTCAGTGCAGGTGGAGTACACTGCCTCGCCCGTGTTCATCCAGAAGCGCCACACCGGTGCCGTCGTCAACATTCGAGACATCACCGCGCGACGACGCAATGAGCTGGAGCTGATTCTCGCGCGCGATGCCGCCCAGGCCGCGAGCCGGGCAAAAAGTGATTTCCTGGCACGAATGAGTCATGAGCTTCGCACGCCGCTCAACTCGATCATTGGCTTCGCGAATGTGCTGCTGAAGAACCGCCGCGGCGCGTTGGTAGCGGAGGAAAGCTCCTTTCTCAGCCGCATCGCAACGAACGGCAAGCATTTGCTCGGCCTCATCAATGACATTCTCGACCTGTCAAAGATCGAGGCGGGCCGCATGACGCTGGAAATGAGCAGCGTGATGCTCGATACACTCGTTCGAGAAACAGTCGAAGAGCTCGAGGGGCAAATCGCCGACAAGCCGGTAGTGCTCCGCATGGAATTGCCGGACATCATTCAATCGATCGACACCGACGAAGCACGCACCAAGCAGATATTGATCAACCTGCTCGGCAACGCTATCAAGTTTACCGACACCGGTGAAATTGTCGTATCGCTCGAAGCCGATGCGGTCGGGCGACCGACGCGCCTCATTGTGCGCGACACGGGTATTGGCATTCCCGAGGACCGGCTCGCGGCGGTGTTCAATGTATTTGAACAGGCCGAGTCGTCGACCTCGCGCCGGTTTGGAGGCACGGGGCTTGGGCTCGCCATCTCGCGCTCACTCTGCGAATTGATGGGCCATCATCTCGAGGTGGATAGCGTAGAGGGCCAGGGCACCACGATGCGCATCCGCCTTGGCGGAACGATTCGCGCGTGGCGGCGCAGTACGCCAATTCATTCAACGCTTGCTCCGGTCACGCCACGCAAGAGCGGAGAGCTGTCTCCGATTGTGCTGGTGGTGGACGACGATCCCGACGCGCGCGAACTCCTCTCGCAGCATATCATCGAAACAGGATGTCGTGTGCAATTCGCATCGTCTGGCATCGATGGGTTGCGCCTTGCACGTGAGCTGAGTCCGGCGATGATCTTTCTCGACCTTCGCCTGCCGCGCATCAGCGGTTTCGACGTGCTGCGCATCCTCAGGTCCGACGAATCGCTGCACGATACGCCTGTGGTGATCGTAAGCGCTGCCGGCAATGAATCACGCGACGCACTGAAAGAGGCCACGGCCATCATCGACAAGCCGGTGACGCGCGAACAGGTGTTCGCGCTCATTCGCAAATGGCTGCCGTCGGTTCCGATTTGAGGACGCACCACTGACCGTCGCATTCCTCGAGATCGTCGCCCTTGTGACTGGTGCGGCCACTCTCGCACTCGCACTCGCCACACGGTATGGTGATTTCCAACGGTACGATGACGCCGTTGAAGCATGGGTGCACCAGCATCGGCCCGCTCTTCTGCGGCCAGCGACGATCGCCAGCCTGTTCGGCGAAAAAGGTGTGCACACCGCGATTGCCTTCACGTGTGCTTTCGTGCTTTACCAATTGTTCGGTGCGCCGTTGAGCCGGTTCCTCTGGCCAATGACCTGTGCCACGCTCGGCGGCATCACCGCGCATCACATCGTGAAGTTCATCTACCGACGTGCGCGGCCGAAGGTGGCGCTCGATCGCAACAAGACCGAGCCGGCATTTCCGAGCGGCCACACGAGCAACGCCACCGCCGTACTGGCGACGGCCGGATTTCTCTTCGCGCACACCGGCGTGCTGTCCGTTGCCCTTGCATCCGTCAGCGTCATCACGATCGCACTGTTCACGGGAATGAGCCGAGTGGCGCTCGGCTGGCATTGGAGCAGTGATGTCGTGGGCGGGTGGTGTACTGGTGTGTGCGTGGCGGCGCTATGTGCGGCGTTGTTTCTTGCGCTCAGCTAGCAGTGTAGATCGGCAGAGCTTTGAAACAGAATGCGCAGACACTCCGGATGAACACAGACACAGCGGACACTGCGGGAACTGCGGCTTGTTTCTTTCCGACGTTACGTCCGGAGTGTCCGCAGTTCCAATCCTGTACATCTGTGCATTCAGTTTACGAATTCGAGTTCGCGCACGAGCGCGCGCTCGAGTGTCGGATCGTCGAACGCGAATCCGGATTGCAGCAGTACTCCTGGTGCAACCCGTTGACCGGCAAGTATTGTTGCGCGCGCCATCTCACCGAACAGGAGCTCTAGTGCGAAGGCCGGCACGGGGACGATCGATGGACGGTGCAGCGCGCGCCCCAAGGCGTGCGCAAAGTCTACGTTGCGGACGGCCTCGGGCGCAGTGAGGTTCACCGCACCCGTTATCGCGTCCGTGTTCATGATGTGCCGCATCGCGCGCACTTGATCGTGCAGCGAGATCCAGCTCATCCACTGCGTGCCGCTGCCGATTGGTCCGCCCGCGCCGAGCTGGAATGGCGTGAGCAGCTTGGCGAGTGCTCCGCCGTGCCTGGAGAGCACGATGCCGGTTCGGATGTGTGCGACGCGCACGCCGGCGTCCGTCATTGGTTGCGTGGCTGCCTCCCACTCGCGACAGACCTGGGCGAGAAAGTCCTGCCCTGGTGCGCTGCGTTCGTCGAGCTGTTCGTCGCCGCGATTGCCGTAGTAGCCGATCGCGGAGCCGCTGATCACGACGCGCGGTTTGTGCGTGAGGGATGCGACGGCGCGCGCGAGTGCGGAGGTGCCGTTGATGCGGCTGTCGCGGATTTCCCGTTTCGTGCTCGACGTCCAGCGTTGCGCGATGGGTGCGCCGGCGAGATGGACAATGGCATCGAGCCCTTCGAGTGTTGCTGGGTCGAGGGGACGACTGTGCGGCAGGGGGCAAATGGAGAAGCCCTCACTGCGCAATTGCACGGTGAGAGCGGAACCGATCATGCCGGATGCACCGGTGATCGCAACGGTGCGTGTGTCTGCTGAAGGTGTGGCCATGTGCGCTGGACCTGATGTCTCTCGAGGTAAGCCGTAAGTGGAAACGGCTGCGCCTGAGAGATGGTTCCAGCCGGCTTATCGCGGAAGGTCCACGCGCTCACTCTCCAGGGTCGCCATCCAGCGGCGCATCTCATTGATGCGCTTTGCCGCGTATTCCAGCTCGCGGGACGAGATTTCGTGAAAATGCAGGTGCGCGAGCAGGCCGAAGAGTTCGTCCTTCATGGAATCGCGCACGTCTGCTTCAAAGCGGGCGCTCTGGCGTTCCGTCGCGCGCAGCTCGACAATCGCGCGATCGACGAGTCGATGCGAGACTTCGGATTCCGAGTAGAGTTCGGTTGCTTCGCGCACGGGAATAGCTACTCCAGTTCTACGTGATAACGGATCTGCAGCGAGTGCTACAGATCACCGCTGCTGAGGATACGACGTGCGACCTGATCGACGATCTCGAGCGAGTCGTACGCGCCATCAACAATGCGCTGCCGGATGACAGCTTCCTGGCGAGGATCGAGGTCACTGACCTGCGAATCCTGTGCGGACATCGCGCGGCCGGCGTCGGAAATGCTGACCGAGTCGTGCGAGGGTGATGGCGTAGGCTGAACAACCGCCTGTGAACCTGTGTTCCGCTCAGTCCGCGTATCCGCGGCCGGAGCTGTGCCTGCGATGGTGCCAACGATTCTGCCGTGAATTTGCATGTGTTGCCTCCTCAATGTGTTGTCGGCATGTCCGTCCCCGAACTTGAGCGCCACTGCCCGTTCAGGATGTCGACCATCTCGATGACGCGTGCGAGGGAATCAGCGTCGGGCGAGTGCATCAGTACAAGAATTTCGGACGCGAAGTACCCGTAGAGGGCTCCAAGGCGCGGTGCGAGCTCCCCGCCTTCCTTGTAATTCAGGGTCCCCAAGAGCGAAAACACCAGCGACAAGGCAGCATCGAGCTCCTGCTTGACACGCAGGGGATCACCGGCCGCCTGAGCCGTGTTGGCGCTGCGAAGCGCCGCACAGAGGCGGTCGTATGTCGCCGGAATGGCGCGGTCGAGGGCCGGAGCCTCAAAGTCCTGAAGCACGGATCGCTACCGCATCAGGTCCAGATTCGTCGTGCGGTCACCCT
>JBBQHJ010000106.1:0-13046 GCA_038323865.1 Gemmatimonadales bacterium | reverse complement strand
CGTTCATTCGCTGAAGGATCTGCCCACCGAATCGCCGAACGGCTTGATTGTCGCCGCGGTGTTGCTGCGTGAGGACCCGCGTGACGCGCTCGTGGTCAATCGCGATGTCGGCGCGCTGTCGCTCGATGAGCTGCCGCGGGGATCTCGCGTGGGAACGTCGAGTTTACGTCGGCGAGCGCAACTCATGCATTTGCGTCCTGATCTCGAGGTGGTGGACCTGCGCGGCAACGTCCCAACGCGTCTGCGTAAGGTTGATGAGGGACGCGTGCACGCCGCCATTCTCGCAGCGGCGGGGTTGCATCGCCTCGACGCACAACAACACATCGCCTGTTATCTCGACGCACCGCAGTGGTTGCCTGCCGCGGGGCAAGGCGCGATCGCCGTGCAGATTCGCGCCGACGATGATCGCATGGTGCTCCTGGCCGAGACGATGAATCATGAGCCGACGATGCTGAGCGTGCGCGCGGAGCGGTCGTTCCTCGCGGCGCTCGAAGGCGGGTGTCAGGTGCCGATTGGCGCGCTGGTCATCGAGGACACGCTGCACGGCTTCATTGCCGACACGCAGGGAAAGCGTGTCGTGCGCGGGAGCATCATCGTTGAGAGCGATCCTGAGCTGGCCGGCATTCGTCTCGCGAACCAACTGCGTGGCGAGGGTGCGTCCGAGATTCTCGAGGGCCTGCGTCGCGCCACGTTCCTGCCGAAGCCACAGCCGGAATAAATGCCACAGTTTCCCGAGTACCGTTCGCGACGGCTGCGTCGAACGCCTGCCTTGCGTCGCCTCGTGCGTGAGACGCAGTTGGCGCCGTCGCAGCTGATTCTCCCGCTCTTCGTGCGTTCGGGCACGAAGGTGCGCGTGCCTGTCGGCTCGATGCCGGGTGTGGAACAGACGTCTGTCGAAGAAATGCTCATCGATGCGCATGCGGCGGCGGCGCTCGGAATCGGCGGCGTTCTGCTGTTCGGCATTCCCGATCACAAAGACGAAGAAGGCAGCAGCGCCTGGGACGACAACGGTCCCGTGCAGGAAGCCGTGCGCGCGCTGAAGCGTGAATTGCCACAGCTTGTGGTGATCACCGACGTGTGCATGTGCGAGTACACGTCGCACGGGCATTGCGGCATTCTCAAGAACGGTGAAGTCGACAACGACGCGTCGCTCGAGCTGCTCGTAAAGGAGGCGTTGTCTCACGCCCGCGCTGGTGCGGACATCGTGGCGCCGAGTGACATGATGGACGGTCGCGTCGGCGCGATTCGCGCCGCGCTCGATACGAACGGCTTCGACCAAACCGCCATCCTCAGTTACGCAGCGAAGTATGCGAGCGGCTGCTACGGCCCGTTCCGCGAAGCAGCGGAGAGCACGCCACAGAGTGGCGATCGTCGTGGCTATCAGATGGACGTCGCCAATTCGGATGAAGCGCTCCGTGAGACGTGGCTCGACATCGAGGAAGGCGCCGACCTGGTAATGGTGAAGCCGGCCGGTCCGTTTCTCGACATCATCCATCGCGTCAAGGCGGAGACCGGGTACCCGCTGGCCGCGTATCAGGTGAGTGGCGAGTACGCTATGATTCATGCAGCCGCCGAGCGTGGCTGGATCGACCTCGAGCGTGCCATGATGGAGAGCCTGATCGGCATCAGGCGGGCGGGCGCGGACATGATCATCACGTACTTCGCGCGCCAGGCAGCACACCTGTTGAGAATCGAATGAAGTATCGCGTTTTCCCCGGCACCGACGTACGCGTCAGCGAAGTCGGTTTCGGCACCTGGACTATCTCCACCGGCTGGTGGGGCGAGAAGACCGACGCCGAAGCGGTCGGCATGATGCGTCGTGCACTCGACGATCACGGCGTCAATTTCTTCGACGCCGCTGACGCCTACGGGAATGGCCGGGCCGAGAAGCAGATCGCTGAGGCGTTTCGCGGACGTCGTGCCGAGATCGTGATTGGCACCAAGGTGGGCTACGACATTTACGATGAAGAGGCACAACAGGCTCGCCGCGGGCAGCAGGAACTGCCCATGCGCACCGATCCGTCGTTCATTCGCTTGGCCGTGGACAAGTGCCTCGCGCGGCTCGAAACCGACTACATCGACGTGCTCCAGATTCACAACGCGAAAATGGAGCACGTGCGCGACGCCGAGTTGTGGGGCACGCTGCGCGACTTGAAGAAGGAAGGAAAGATCAAGGCGTGGGGCGCAGCGTTTGGCCCGGCGATTGGCTGGTTGTACGAATCCGTGGAGCTCGTCGAACGCGAGCCTGACGTGAACACCATCCAGATGATCTGGAACGTGCTCGAACAACACCCGGGTACGGCGATGCTCGAGGCTGCACGGCGCCATGCTCCGAACTGCTGCTTCAATGTTCGAGTGACGCACGCGTCGGGAATGCTGGAAGGGAAGTACACCATCGATACCGTGTTCCCGGAGAATGATCATCGGCGTCATCGTCCGCGGTCGTGGCTGGTGAACGGCGTCGAAAAGGTCAAGCAACTCGACTTTCTCTCGAAGCCCATGACACTTGGTCAGGCGGCACTCAAGTGGCTGCTTGCCGAGCCATTGGTGGTGACGGCGTTGCCCAACATCTACGACGATGAGCAACTCGCGGAATTCGCGGCGGTCAGCGAGTGTGCTGAGCTGTCGGGCGACGACATGCGGCGCATCGATGCACTCGATGGCGAGAACTTCGGCGTGACCGAGGATGCCATGAAGTACAAGGGCGCGATGACGCGCACCGAAGGGGCGAATCTGGATTTGCAGGACGCGCGCAATCCCGCGCAGCGCTCCGTACAGCCCGCGCACTCGAACGGTTGATGCTCAATCTCTGGCACGACATCCCGGCAGGCCTGCACGTTCCCGATGCGGTCACGGCGGTGATCGAGATTCCGTCCGGCAGTCGCAACAAGTACGAGCTCGACAAGCTGACCGGCATGCTGAAGCTCGATCGCGTGTTGTTTTCAGCCGTGCATTACCCGGGGGACTACGGCTTCATTCCGCGCACGTTGCATGAGGACAACGATCCACTCGACGTCCTCGTGCTCGTGAAGGAAGAAACGTTTCCGGGCTGCCAGATCGATGTCCGCCCCATTGGCGTGCTGAAGATGCTCGATCGCGGTGAGCCGGACGACAAGATCATCGGCGTGCCGCTGCACGATCCATTTCAGAGCGAGCATTTCGACATCGCGGACATCTCGCAGCACACGCTGCTGGAAGTGGAGCACTTCTTCCGCACCTACAAGGATCTCGAGGGTAAGCGCGTGGAGATTCTGGGCTGGGGCAAGAGTGACGAGGCCGCCCGGATTGTGCTGGAGTCCATTGAGCGGTACAGTAAGGTCTATGGCTCCGGCGGACGCACGCCCGAGGCCTGACGCGCGGCGAGCCGCACTACACCTCCCTGCATCGGCGTCGCCGCCTTACCCGCTCTCGCGGAGGGCAACATGTCACAGCCGCATGGCAGCAATCGGCGCAGTTTTCTTGGCCGCGTCGCCGCAGGCGCAGCGCTCGTTGGTCTTGGCGGGCGAACCGCCGCAGCAGAAGTCGTAGCCGATCGCGAGGAAGGCCCCGAGGGATTCTCCGAAGCGTGGCTCGGCAAGTTGAACGGCAAGCACAAGCAGTTCTTCGACGCCACCAGCGTGAACAACGGCTTCGGGCTCGTGTTCGCCATGAACTTCCTCAACAGCAACAACGAAGCGTATAAGCTGGCCGACGGTAATCTGAGTGCCGTCGTCGGCCTGCGGCACTTTGCGATTCCCATCGCCTTTACCGACGACATCTGGCACCGCTACAAGCTCGGCGAATTTGCCAGCGTCATGGATCCGGCCACCAAGGCGCCGTCTACGCGCAACCTGTTTTTCAAGCCGCGCGACGGTGACATGATGATGCCGATGGGCGCGGTCGATAGGCTGCTTGCGCGTGGCGTGCAGGTGACGTGCTGCAACGTGGCACTCACGATCTTGAGCGGCATGCTCTCGAAGAATGCCGGCAAGTCTCCGGAAGAAGCGAAGAAGGAATGGATCGCCGGAATGATTCCGGGCGTCGTGCTCGTTCCGTCCGGAGTGCTGGCAGTGAATCGGGCGCAGGAAAAGGGCTGTACGTACTGCAACGGCGGCTGAACAGCAGCTGACCGCTGACCGCTAACCGCTAACCGCTGACCGCTGACCGCTGACGGGAAGCGGGAAGCGGGAAGCGGAGATCAGCTCGCGGCACGTAGCTGACCGTGGTCAGCCGGCTCCTTGCCACGACGCAAGAACAAGCGGTCGTAGAGCATCGCAGCGGCAATACCGCCGACGATTGGGCCGATCCAGTAGGCCGCATGTCCCTCGAAATACTGCGACACCACGGCTGGGCCGAGTGAGCGTGCCGGATTCATCGACCCGCCCGTGAGCGGTCCGATGGCCAGGATGTCAGCCATCACGGTAAGGCCAATCGCGAAGCCGCCCACCTTGGGCGCTGCCGGATCGACCGCCGTTCCAAACACAACGAACACGAGGAAGAAGGTCGCAATGGCCTCGAGCACGATGCCCTGCGTCATCGAGACGCTCGCAACGAGCGACTGTCCACCGCCATGTGTCGCGGCGAAGACGGCAGCGGGGAACAATCCCTTGAGCGCATACACCGCGATCACCGAACCGAGTATCTGGGCCATGATGTAGGTCACCGCCATGGCCGGATCGATGCGCTTGACCGAGAGAAACGCGAGCGTCACCGCGGGATTCAAGTGTCCCGAAATGCGCATGGTGGCCGTGACCATGATGGAGAGGATCACGCCGTGCGCGAGCGCGGCGACGATCAGCCCATTTGGCGAGCCGGCGGACGACATGATTGCTGCGCCGCCAATGAATACGAGCGCAAAGGTGCCGATGAACTCAGCACCGAAGTGACGCCAGCTATCGCGCATGAGGAGCGAGGTGCGAGGGGACGAGGAGCGAGGAACTGCCAAGAACGAATCAACAGTAATCGCTACATCGGCCGGACGTCAGACCCCGTCGTGACGCTTCAGCACCACTGCCGCATTGATCCCGCCAAAGCCGAAGCTGTTGCTCAACGCATACTCGACATCTGCATCGCGGCCGCGATTCGGGATGTAATCGAGATCGCAGTTCTCATCGGGCGCAGCATGATTGAGCGTTGGCGGAAGCCACTTGCCGTCCAGTGCCAGAGCACTGATGGCCATCTCGATGGCGCCTGATGCGCCGAGGGCGTGACCGTAGTACCCCTTGGTGCTGCTGACCTGCAGCTTGGGCGAGTGCTCACCAAAGGTCTGCTTGATGGCGCCAGTCTCCGTGGGGTCGTTCAGCGGCGTCGAGCTGCCGTGCGCGTTGACGTATCGCACCTCGTGCGGAGCGATGTTGGCATCTGCCAATGCGAGACGCATCGAACGAGCTGCCTGCGATCCGTCCGGACGCGGCGCGGTCATGTGATGCGCGTCGTTCGAGCTACCAAAACCAATTACCTCGGCGTAGATGTGCGCACCGCGCGCCAACGCGCGATCGAATTCTTCGAGCACGAGGACGGCAGCGCCTTCACCCATGACGAAGCCATCGCGATCCTTGTCGAATGGGCGCGATGCCGCGGTGGGGTCATCATTCCGTGTGGACATGGCGCGAATGATCGAGAACGAACCAAAGCACAGCGGTGCGAGCGGCGCTTCCGCACCACCGGCAAACATCACATCGGCGTAGCCATCGCGGATCGCGCGGAATGCGTCGCCAACGGCGATTGTGCCGGAGGCGCAGCTCATGCCGTTCGTGCTATTCGGCCCCTGCACGCCAAGTTCAATGGCGATGTTACAGCTGGCCGCGCCGGTGAAGACGTTCAGCGCCAGTGTGGGATCAACCGCTTTGGCGCCCTCTCGCAGAAACACACCGAGCTGCTCCTCGGCGAATCGAATTCCGCCGAGCGCACTTCCCATCATTGCGCCGATGCGCTCACGATTCTCGAGGGCGAGATCAATGCCTGCGTCTTCAATGGCGAGCTTTGCGCAGGCGACTGCGAAATGGCCGAAACGATCGAAGCGCCGGACCTTCTTGGCGTCCATGAAGTCGGCGGGATGAAAATCGTCGACTTCAGCGGCGTTGTGGCTGCGCCAGACGCTCGGGTCGAATCGCGTGAGTGTGCGAACGGCCGATCGCTCACGTCGCAATCCCTCCCACAGCCCCTGTTTGCCGAGGCCAATTGGAGTGACGGCACCGATTCCTGTAACTGCAACACGACGACGCTCCACGCTTCCTCCAGGTACTTCTCAGTTTCCCGCGCCGATGGCTTGACGCTCGGCATGGGCGGCGAGGCCCGCAAGTGTGCGGCTCGCAATTCCATGAATGAAAACGGGCCCGATCACGAGGGTTGCCGCTGACGAGCCAACGACGGGGATCTCAGGTCCGTTCCACAGGTGCACGATGCGCACGTGTGTCCCGCCCGCTACTTCCGTGAAGGTCCACTCGACCTCCATGCCGCGAGTCACGCCGTCGACATGAGCAAATCGTATGCTCGCCGCCGAGGTCGCCGAGGGCCGTATCACCTGCATTTTCGACTGCCACCACGTCGGCCATTGTACGATTCCGAACGGACGATTCGCGCTCATGTCCACGATTCCGCCGCCATCACGGCGCCGCTCGACGAACCGGACGAAACGGTAGTGCTTGAGCACGGCGGGCCAACGCTCGACGTCGGCCGCGAGGTTGAAAATCGAGAGCAGCGGTGCGCGCACCGTCTGTTCGTCGACGGTGGACATCTGTCGCCCCGTCGGCATGGGGCCGAGGTCGAACGGTGGGAGATCGGTCATCAGCTTGGTGTCCACACAGCGGTCAGTCGGTAACCGGGATGTCGCCGCACACGCGGGACAATCCCTGTACTTGAACTTATCGATTGTGCGAGGTCGCGGGCGGTAAATCCTCGCAGCACGGACACAACGCCGTCGTGTCGCGTTACCGGGTGGAAGCGCAACGCCACGCTCACGAGCCAGAATCCAGTGGCGGCGAAGTAGCTTCGTCGCAAGTCGCTCACGATCACGGCGTGTCGCGCCACGCGATTCAGCTCCGCCAGGATGACGGCGAGATCCACGTCTTCGAAGTGGTGCAGCATCTGCGAGCACGTGACGATATCCACACTCTTCGACGCGAACGGCAATTGGCGTGCGTCGCCGCAGATGCTTCCGTCGAGAATGCTGGCATTGGTCGTTGCGAGCGAGGGCGCTTCGTCGATGCCAAGCGTGGTCAAGTGCACGCCGCGTGCAGCGGCCATGTCGCGCGCGCGCGCAGGAATGTCGGCGAGGCCGGTGCCAACATCGAGCATCGTGGCCCGAGTCGACACGGTGGGAAGCACGCGGCGTAGCTCTGCGAGCACCGCGTGCGTACCGCCAAGCAACCGATTCGAGATGCGCACATCACTGAGCGATCGCTCGCGGACATGTGACTCCGTTGCGGGATCATCGAGGTACTCAATGCCACGACGTCGGCGCGGCGTCAGCATGCGAGCTACCGCTCCAATTGTGCGTAGCCGCCGCGATAGTAGAGCAGGGGGCGTGCATCATCCGCAGCCGCGTGCTGCACCTCTCCAATGAAAATGGTGTGATCGCCGGCAACGTGCTGGCCGACCACCGTGCACTCGAGGTGCGCAACAGACTCGTCGAGCATGACGAGTCCCGACTCGCCACGCGAAAAGCCAAGCCCCTCGAACCGGCGCGCCGAATCGATCTCGGCGAAACGACGCGAGAGTGCTTCCTGTTCTGCGGCCAACACGTTTACCACAAACACATCGCACCTGGAGAGCGCCTCGAACGCCGATGCCTCGTGGCCGATACAGATCTGCACGAGCGGCGGGTGCAAGCTCACCGAGCTGAATGCACTCACCGTCATGCCAATGTCGCGGCCGTCAACGTCGCGGGTGGTGACGACGGTGACGCCGGATGCAAAGCGGCCGAGCACACTGCGGAACGAGTCAGCGTCGAGCGTCATGCGTCGGTGAGGGAAGTGCGTGCAGACTGGCGAAAGAGATTCACGAGATAGGACGGGCGCAGCACTTCGCGCGCTGGAACGAAATCACCCGTGACGCCGACAAGCAGGTCGGCCATGTCCTTTCGCGCCGAGAGCGTACGAGCAAAGTAGTTCACCACGGGCGCATGACGAATGGCGGCGTTAATGAGTTTCTCCACGATCCATTTGCCGCGAAATTCGTGTCGGCGTGCGCGTTCGTAGTCTGCGAGCGCGTCGGCATGCGCGCGCTCGTTCGTTGCGCCCAGTGCGCTGATCACTCGCGGCGCGAGCAACTCGCCGCCGCGCAACGCCGAGTAGATGCCCTCGCCCGTGAAGGGATCGAAGAAATCGGCGGCGTCGCCTACGAGCGCAACGCCCGGAGCCCATGCGCGCCGTGCATGTGATGCGAACGGGCCCGTCGCGATTGCCGGAGTGATGCGCTGCGCGCCCGCGACGCGTGGCGCGAGCTGCGGCCGGTCGCGAAGCCACTGCTCGAGAAATGCCGATGGATTACCGTGCATCTCGCGCGCTGCCTGCTCCGGCACCACGAGCGACACGTTGGTGAGTCCGTTGCCAACTGACGCAAAGCCGACGTAGCCGACGTCGCGCTCAACGTGCATCTCACCCCAGTCGCCGACGTCGGCAAACCCCTCGAAGTGCGCGACGATGGCAACGCGCCGGTTCCATACGCGGCTCGTGTGCGCGAGGCCGGTACGGCGCGCAACCACCGAGCGGAGCCCGTCCGCACCCACCACCATCGATGCACGCAGCACGTCGCCGCCAACGAGCTTCACGCCATTCACCGCGCCAAACGCATCGCGCGTGACGTCGGCAACGCGCGCACCCTCGCGCACCTCGGCGCCCATGCGTCGCGCGGCGTCGAGGAGAATTGTATCGAGCACGGTGCGCCGAACGGCAAGGCCGCGATCGCGAAACGCGCTGTAGCCGTGTTGCGCCACAAAATCGCCCTGAATGAGCGAGCCGTTCGGCGCGCGCACGATCATGCCGGCGAGATGCGCTGCGCCCGAGTGCTCGATCGCATCGAGTACGCCGAGATCGTGCAGCAGTCGCGATGCCTGTGGGCTCAGATATTCCGCACACGGCTTTGGCCTGGGAAAATGAGCGCGATCGAGCACGCACACCCGCACCCCGGCGCGCGCCAAGCCGAATGCAGTCGATGCACCCGCGGGGCCGCCACCAACAACAATGGCGTCGTAGGGAGACGTCATCCTCAGATCACGAGTCCAAGCACGGCGACAGCAAATCCAGTCATGGTGGCGAGCAGGTTGACCATATCGTTGGTAATCGAGGCATATCCTGCCACGCGGGTGGTGGCGGCACCACAGTGATGAATGCCGCGTTCTGTGCTTTGTTCGCACGACGCGCACCACCGCCGCTCCTGAACTGTCGCGCCGAGCACGGAATCGACCAGCGCGCCAACAATACCGGCGAGCAAAACGAGCGGCGCGGCGCGCGTCAGTCCCAGCGCCAGGCTGACATATGCGATGAACGCAGCGCCGGCAATCATGGCGATGGTGCCGGCCAGCGTGATTCCACCGGACGCGCCTCTCGCGACGGGCCGAAAGGTCAACACGGAGCGAGGAACTCCCCCAAACAATGTTCCGATTTCAGTGGCCCACGTGTCGGCGGTTGCGGTGGCCAAGGCGCCGAGTGCACCCATGGCGAAAACGGCGGCAATTGGCGCCCGCGCGACGGCGATGGCGACAGCGGCCGCAGCGAACACACCTCCATTGGCGATGACCTGCGTTGCATCACGAGCACCACCCTTTTCTACCATGCCAGCGGTAAGCTTCTCCTTGTCGGCTCGCCGAAAACGTGAGAGGGCCGACGACGCGACGAAGTAAATCACGAGCAGCGCGCCCCACGGCCAACCCGCGGCAACGCTCGCTGTTCCGACGAGCGTCGCCGCGAGTGCGCCCGAGCGCGAGAGCGAGCGGGCTTTGTACGCAGCGAGCGCAATGACGAACGCAATGGCAAATCCAGCGGCAATTTGCCCGACGATACCGACTGAAGCCATTGAGTGACCCCCTCGTTCCCGTTAGCTTGACGGCTGCCTCGCGCCAACCATCCTGCTGTAGAAATGCTCGCCACTGTCGACGCTTTACTCCCGCTCAGTCTGCTCGAAGCCGTTCGTGATGTCGACACTCCCGAGGGAGTGCTCGAAGCCGAATTTGTCGACGAGCTGCGTAACAAACGCTTCGGACTGAGTGATACAGTCTACTCGCAAATCAAGCGATACACCGAGGCCGTGCGACGGAATCATCGCACGCCGCAGGAAGAAGCGGTGGCGCTCGCACGCCTGATCGGGCGCCGGCCGGACGCGGAAGCCGTACTGCGCGCGGCTGGTCGTTTCCTGGCTCGCGAGGCGTACATGACCATCTCGCCGGTCACGCGCGGCGTGCTGAAGGTGATGCCATCGATGATCACGAAGCCGATGGCATTCCGGAAGACCCGCCGTCTCGCGCAGCGGTACCTGAATGGCAATGTGCGTCGCGTGGGGCAGTTCGTGCTGCTCGAAGTTCCGCGCTCCGTCACACTCGGTTCCGCACTGGGAAGCACGGGCTGCGCGTTCTACGAGTCCACGCTGCGCGAGATGCTGCGCCTTCTCGTGGGTGCCACGGGTTCCGTTGAACACACGCGCTGCGAAGGCCGCGGCGAGGGAAGCTGTGAGTGGCGCGCCGACTGGCGCGGTGCTGATCGCTCGCACAAGTAAGGGTGTCAGGTGCAGATTCCTCGACTTCGCTTCGCTCCGCTCGGAATGACACCGCCATGACACTCGATCCGCAAACACTTCCGGCTATTCAGCAGGCACTCGGCGACGCAGGTCTCGACGGGTGGCTTCTGTACGACTTTCAGGGCACGAATCCGATCGCCGGTGGGCTACTCGGAATCCGTGGCATGGTCACGAGACGAATTTTCGTCTGGATTCCGCGCGTAGGTCAGCCGCACGCACTGGGACACGCCATTGAGCCCGGCCCCTGGATGAACTGGCCGTGGACCAAGGAGGCATATTCGTCCTGGCCAAGTCTGGAAGGCGCCATCGCCACGATGGTGCGCGGCAAGCGCATCGCGATGGAATATTCGCCCGGCGACGCCGTGCCGTATCTCGACCGCGTGCCAGCGGGTGTTCTCGAGATGGTGCGCGCCGCAGGAGCCACAGCCATTGAGTCGAGTGGCGAGCTTGTAACGCGCTTTCACGCCGCATGGTCGCCCGAGCATACGGTCAAGCACGTGCGCGCAGCCGAGGTCATCGCGAAGATCGCTCGCGAGGCGTTCACCGTGGCTGGCGACCGGGCAAACGCCGGTAAGCCCATCGCCGAGCATGAGCTCATGATGTGGATTCGGGAGCGCTTCGATCGTGCAGGTCTCTTCACCGATCACGGTCCAAACGTCAGCGCCGGTGCAAACGCGGCGAACCCGCACTATGAGCCGAGTGCCGACAATCCGCGCCTGATCGTGCGCGGCGACATCCTGCTCATCGACCTGTGGGCCACCGAGCCCGATGCCATCTATGCCGACCAGACGTGGATGGCTTCACTCGGCGAACCGTCCGCTCGTGCGCAGGAGATCTGGAACGCCGTGCGCGACGCGCGCGATGCCGCGATTGACTTTGTGGTGAGCGAGGCGGCCGCCAACCGAACCCCGCGCGGCGGTGACGTTGACGACAAGGCACGCGCGGTGATCACGGAGCGCGGGTTCGGACAGTACTTCACGCACCGCACCGGGCACTCCATCGACGCGCGTTCACTCCACGGATCCGGCCCACATCTCGACAACCTCGAGACGCGCGAAGAGCGGTTGCTCATACCGGGCGTTGGCTTCTCCATTGAGCCCGGCATCTACATCCCGGGTGAAATTGGCATGCGCTCCGAGGTGAACGTCTACCTCGAGCCTGGTCGTGCGGTCGTCACGCCCAGCGAGATTCAGCGGGAGCTGTTCATCGTCTGATCCGGCACGCCGATTTAGCGCATGCCGATCCAGCGCGTGATCGCGGCACCGAGAAGTCCGGTTACGGAAGAACTCAGGGTGCCGGCAATCAAGAGCGTCCACGGTACGTCACGAAGCGCGAATGACACGGCTATGCCAAGCAGTCCGCACAGTCCGCCCGAAAGCGCGCCTCCGGTCAGGGCGGTCTGCATCGGACCGGTCCCGTCGAGCACTCCATAGGCGACGCCCGCGAGCAGGGAGAAGCCCATGCCACCTACGGCATAGTAGCGCTTCAGCGCTGGCCGCCGATGTCCAGCTACAACCATTGCGACTTGTGCAATCGTGCCACCCACGAGCGCAATTGCGAGTGCAGTAAGGTTCATCGTGCAACCACGGCGTGGTGCCCGAACCGCTGCGTCGCGAATCCGACGATGAGGCCAAGCACGGCTCCGGGGAGCATGATCTGCCAGTAGTAGTTCTTACCCCCGGCGGCGTTTAACATTGCGATGGGAAGTGCGAGCGCGAGTCCAATAAGGAGCCCGACACCAAGGCCCTTTGGCGTCGAACTCACCCGCTTTGCGAAATATCCAATGAGGAGGCCCGCCACGACTCCCTTCACGGTTGAGCCAGTGACGATTCCCATGATCTCTGGTGCTGTCTCTGGTGCAGAAACGAGAGCGGAGAGTCCGTCAAGAACTCCAAGGATGCCGCCCAGCACTGTTCCCAAAATGACTTTGCTCATCGTACCGTTTCCTCCGTCGGCGAAAGTTCAATTCCCTGCAGCTCTATTACACGTCTGCGACGGAGCCTTTAGCGCCGGAGCGTGAGCAGCAGCGCGAGGCGCATGAGCACATACGCCAGCACCAGGGTGAGCGGGAGTTGATAGCGCACGGCGAGCCGGGCAAATCGCTCGGCCAGTGACTCGCGATAGGCTTCAACCGGCAGGTCGTCGCGAAAGCGCGCGATCTCCGCCGCAAGATCCAGCACCGACTGGTATCGAGCTTCCGGCAGCGGCGATCGAGCGCGCGCCGCAATGGCATGGAGGGCACGAGTGCGGCGCGGGGCGGCACGTACGGACTGAGATGAAATGGGTGCGTCGACGAGCGCGAGGAGAATCGTACCCAGTGAATAAATGTCGCTTCG
>JBBQHJ010000105.1:0-13066 GCA_038323865.1 Gemmatimonadales bacterium | reverse complement strand
CGTAGAGCGGGTTGGAGTTCACCTCGACAACGGCAGGCGACGCCTCGGGACCGCGACGGACTTCAAGTATCTCGCCGCGCACACGCTCACCACGCAGAGCACGCGCAGTCGGATGCTCGTGGACGAACAGTGTCGTGCCAGTGAGCGTGCGTGGGCGATCGAGCTGCCACAACTCGCGAAGGGTCTGCGGCTTCGCCGGTGCGTGCTCCTGGAGCGCCTGGGCATTCGTGCGCACCGTGTTGCCGTCCGCATCCACAACGCGCACTGAATCCGGGAGAACGTCGAAGATGGATTCGAGCTGCGCCACGCTGCGAGCGAGATCTTCACGAAGCTCCTCCCGCTCGGTGATATCGCCACCAGCGAACAGAACACCACGTGCACCGTGCGCGTCGGTGAGCGGAACGAAGTTGGCCTCGACGAGCCGACGACCGCCGCGATGCTGAAACGGCACGCGAACCGAAACAACCGGCACACCGCCCGCCGCGATGTCTACCTGCTCGGTGAGATCGGCAAGCGCGTTCGGGAATGCATCGTAGATCGACCGACCCGTGGCCTGCGAGACATCAAGACCCGTGAGGTCGCGGTAGCGCGCGTTCGTTGCCGCGAGCGCAAGCGATCCATCAAACAACGCAACCGCGAGCGGCACTGCCTCGAGTAGCGCATCAAGCCGAGCAAGCTCAGCGTGCGAGTCATGTGACAGGTCGAGCGTGCTGCGAAGCATAGCTGAACTTGCTCGTGGGTCGAGAGAGATGCTAGGCAAACGCTGACGGTTGGCGTGATCAGCGGTGTATGAGCCGAGCTCCCCTGTCGTAAGTGAAGTACGAGTAGCCCCACTCCAACAACACACTCAGACGATTCCGGAAGCCCGCCAGATACATGATGTGCAGGAAAAGCCAGAACCACCACGCAATGAATCCCGACAGCTTCACGACACCCAGATCGGCAATTGCCCGATGTCTGCCGATGGTCGCAAGATCCCCCTTGTTGCGATAGACAAACGGCAAACGCGCTCGGCCTTCAATCGTGCGCTTGATGCTCCGGACTGCATGCGCGCCCATTTGCATCGCCGCCGGCGCCACACCGGGCACCGCCTTTCCCTTGCACGACACCGCGGCCATGTCACCGATCACGAAAATCTCGGGATGCGCCGCAAGACTCAGATCGGGCTCGACCTTCACTCGCCCCACACGATCGAGTTCAGCACCAAGCGATTTGCCAAGCGGCGACGCGGCATTTCCTGCGGCCCAGATGATGGTGCGCGTCGGGATGACGACATCACCAATGCTGACAGAATTGCGAGTGACTTCGGTGACGAGTGAATTGGTGCGTACATCAACACCGAGTCCTTCGAGATCGGCTCGTGCGTGATCCGAGAGATCATCCGGATAGGTGGGTAGGACGCGCGGGCCCCCTTCGAGCAGCGTGACTCGCACCGCACCAGTGGTGACACGATGGAACTCGTGCGTCACCGGACCCTTGGCGATGGTGGGAATCATTCCCGCGAGCTCCACACCAGTGGGGCCACCACCGATGATCACGAAGCTCAGCAGCGCATTGCGCTCGTCCTCATTCCTCTCGAGCTCGGCCCCTTCGAATGCGCTCAGAATGCGCTGCCGAATATCGATTGCGTCGTCGATGCTCTTGAGGCCCGGCGCCGTTGCTTCCCACTCGGGATGCGCGAAATACGCGTGCCGTGCACCAGCCGCGACAATGAGAAAGGCGTATGGGTACTCCGCGCTGCCGGCAACGACTACGTGTCGCTCGGGGTCGACGCGATCGACTTCCGTCATCAGCACGGTGATGTTCTTCTGCTTGCGCAGCAACCAACGAATTGGCGCGGTGATGTCAGTTGGTGCAAGAACCGCTGTTGCCACCTGGTAGAGCAGTGGCTGGAACAGATGGTGATTGGTGCGATCCAGCACCGTGATGTCCACGTTCGCGTTCTTGAAAGCGCGCGCGGCATACAGTCCACCAAATCCGCCACCGATGATGATCACTCGTGGACGACGACCCTCGCGAACCCACAGGGGCTGGGTCATGGTCTTGGCAGCGTGCTTGCCGGCGTTTTGCCGTCGGCGGCGATGAGATTGAGGAACAACTTCGCCGGGCCGGGAACGCCATTTGGCAGTTGCCGGAATAGTGCGAGTGTCACGTAGACGTATGCGCCGCGTCCCACCGGTGCAATCAACAGCGAGTTCTCGTTGTTCTTCTCGCCGGGATCGTGCATTTCGAAGATCCGCTGATAGTGCGGATCCGCCGTGGTCGGCATGTACGTGGAACGCTCCTGCACCCAATTCGAGAAATCAGCATTGGTGATGCGATTCGGCGTCGAGAGCACACTCGATGTCGGTGCGAGAATCGTCACCGGTGCATTCTCGTCCGTCACACGCTCGGCGGTATTCTGCAGCGTGACCGGAAAAGGAAGAACGCCGGGCGCCTGTATCTCGCGCTGGCCGTACTGCACGACGACCGTTCCGCCCTTGCGCGCAAAATCCCGGAGTCGCTTGGCGTGTTGTACGAGCGCAGGACTCGCGGCGAACGCGCGTGGACCAACGACAATCGATCCGAACTTCGAGAGATCGATGTCGCCGAGTTCTTCCGGTGTGACAAGCGTGACCTTGAGGCCGAGCTGCCCGAGCATGGTGGAGACGTTGTCGCCAACGCCGCGGATGTACGCCACCATGCTCTTCTTCGGCAACGCGGCTTTCACTGCTTCCACCTGCACCGCCGCGGCGCGATAGAATCGCAGCGGACGAATGTGATCGTAGCGGAGCGGAACGTAGCCGACGATGAACTTCTCGTCGCCACTCGTGACGGTGGCGCTGATGGTGTGCCGGCCTTCGGTATACTTGCCTTTCACCTTGAACGCCAGGATTGCATCCGAGAACGGATCCATGGCGATGCGGCGCACCGCGGTATCAATCGTCACACCAGGTGCGCGCACGTCGACGGAGACGCTGCGCGCCGAGGTACTCGAGTTATGCAGACGGACATTGTAGGTGCGATCGAGGGTCAGATCGACGCCTGCATACTCCACTTCGGAATCGAAGAGCGCGTTGATCGCCGGCACCACTGATACGGGTCGTCGCAGCTCACCCTTGGCGGGATCGGCAATGCGATAAATCACCGGGCCGACGTCGACCGTCACAGGCACATTGGCGATGCGCACAATCGCGCGGGCATGGGTGTCCATCAACCGCTCTTCACCGATGGCGATGTTGTCTGCCGCATCGGTGTTGGCCTCGGGCATCGCGAACACATCGCCCTTCCGTCCGTTGCGCATCCACCACGCCCAATCGGCTCGCGTGCCGATGATCGGCATGGTGATCTGTGCGCTGCTGTCTGGCGCAATCGTGGTTGCCGCACCGGTTGGCTGAGGTCCGAATGAATCAAAGGTCCACGCGGACGCACCCTCGAGCCGAATCGCGCTCTTGCCCTGATTGTACACTGTGATTGTGACCGGCAACGAATCTCGCACGGCGAGCTGTTCGCGCGGCGCCGTGGCTTCAACCAGCACACCGGCTGCCGCAAGCAATGCGTTCTTCGCGCGAAGCTCAGCGGTCTCGAAGGAGACGGCCAGATCACCGAAGGCACCGCGACATGCGGTCACCGCGGCGCGCGCGCACGGCAGCGCGTTGCGTGCGTTGGTGATCAGCGCGAGTAAGCGCGCCAGAGGTGCGACCATCGGTTCCGGCGCCGCGAGATTTTCCACCGCTCGCACGGCGGCGATGTACGACGGCAGCGAGTCAATCGCTCGTTGAGCGGCACCGGACAGAGCCATACTCCCAAAGCGCGACCAGTCCGTTCCGATTCCATCGAACATGGACTTCTCGGGTGCAATCATCTGTACACGCGAGACTTCCAGCTTCACATAGTCGAGCGATGTTCCGCGCCGCTCGAGCTGACCGAACCCCTGTGAGAGGTGTTGCGAACGACTCTGCGATGCCAGTTCCGCATAGGTGCGACCGCGAAATGGACTCAGTTCACCAACATTGAACGTGAGTGTCGCCGTGTTTGGCTGGAAGCGCGCGGCACGATAGAACTTGGTCGTCGTCCACGGTCCGATGTTCAGCGTGCTGCGTACGGGAAAGCGCACGGTGTCTGCCGCTGCATCGAACGCCTCGCGTGCAAGTATCGCCGAGACCTGGTGGTGTCCATGACCGTCGGCGGGAGTGCCAGTGAACACCGCAACGATGATCTGCGGCCTGAAGGCTCGCACCACCGTGACAACATCCCGCAACAGCGAATCCTTCGGCCAGTGCTTCAATGTTTCCTCGGCCGTCTTGGAAAAACCAAAATCGTACGCGCGCGAGAAGAACTGCCTGCCACCGTCAATGCGCCGAGCGGCGAGGAGTTCCTCCGTGCGGATCATTCCGAGCAAGGAACCGAGTTCGTTGCCGATGAGATTCTGTCCACCGTCGCCGCGAGTGAGCGACATGTATGCCGTCTCCACCTGCTTGCCGCGCGCGAGCCATGTGATGAGCTGCGTGTCTTCGTCATCAGGATGCGCGCCGATCATGAGCACGCGCGTCGTGACGTCGAGCCCAGCAACGGACTCACCCAAGACAACTGCGCCGCGCTCCTGAGCGGAAACGAGTAGTGGCGTGAACAGCAGACCGACTAATAGGTAGCGCAACCGCATCTGTCGTCCTGAACGAAGTGAGGGACCTGCTTGTCGTCGGGCGAAAAGCCGGTCCCTCGCTTCGCTCAGGACGACAACGGTCAGACTTTGCTAGTCTTTTTCTTGCTCGATGACACCGGGATCGTCAGCACATCATTGATGATGCGCGCCTGCTCAATCTTGTGTGCTTCTGAGTAACCCTCCGCAGGGCTCGCGCGTTCCGGACGACCGATATAGCGGATCGTGAGCATGTTCCCGGTGGCCACACGAAGTTGAGGCGCCACAAACGTCCACGCGCCCATGTTCTTCGGTTCTTCCTGTGCCCACACCACGTCCTCGACGTTCGGATACTTGTCCACAATGTCGGCGACGTCCGCACCGGGCCACGGATAGAGCTCGTCGACGCGCACGAGCGCCGTCTCCATTGCGGGGGATCCCCCCTTTGTCCGGGCGTCGAGCAGGTCGTAGTACATCTTGGCCGTGCAGAACACGAGGCGGCGCACTTCATCGCGACGCGTCATTGCCGCCGCATCATCAATCACGGGATGGAAATGGCTGTTCGCCAGATCCTCGAGCTTCGACGCCGCATCGGCAAGACGCAACAGGCTCTTTGGCTGCATGAGGATCAACGGAATTTCCTCACGGTACAACGCCTGACGCCGCAGAATGTGGAAGTACTGCGCCGGCGTACTCGGATACGCGACGCCCATGTTGTACTCGGCGCACAACTGCAGGAATCGCTCGAGACGTGCACTCGAGTGCTCCGGACCGCCGCCCTCATACCCGTGCGGAAGGAGGAGCACGAGGCCGCTCGTCTGTCCCCACTTGGCGCGCTCGGACGAGATGAACTGATCGATGATGGGCTGCGCGACGTTCACGAAATCGCCGTACTGTGCGTCCCACAGCACGAGATCGCGCGTGGTAGCAACGCTGAAGCCGTACTCGAAGCCCATTACCGCCGTTTCCGACAACGGGCTGTTGTAGATCTCGAACGGTGCACGCGCCTGCGGAATGTCGGCGAGCGGCGTGTACGTGGCGCCGGTGTTCTCGTCGTGCAAAACCGCGTTGCGATGTCCAAACGTTCCGCGCTCGGCGTCCTGTCCACTCAGGCGAATGCCGAATCCCTCGATGAGCAGCGAGCCAAACAACAGCGCTTCGGCATGACCCCAATCGATGGCGCCGGCGTGCAATGCCTCGCGACGACGCTCGATGATGCGCGCCAACTTCTTGGACGGGGCAAAGTCGGGTGGCCACGACAACAGCCGCGCATTGAGCGACTCCAGCGTCTCCGCAGCAACGGCCGTTGGGTTTTCCGAAATCGCACGGAACACCTGCGACGGGCGTGCAACCTCCACTTTCTTTTCGACGGGCGGTGCGTTCTTCATCTCCTTGTGCGCCGCCGACAGGTTATCCATGAAATCGGTGTCGATGCGCTTGACGTCTGCTTCTGACATCACGCGCTCGCGCACGAGGCGCGCACCCCACACTTCGCGTGGACGCGGATGCGCGTCGATCATCTTGTACAACTTGGGCTGCGTGAAGCGCGGCTCATCGGTCTCGTTGTGTCCCCACCGGCGATAGCCGACGAGATCAATCAACACGTCCTTCCGGAACCGTTCGCGATACGCGACGGCAAGACGAATCGCGAGCAGGCATGCTTCCGCATCGTCTGCGTTCACGTGCATCACGGGGACTTCGAATCCCTTGGCGAGATCCGACGAGTAACGCGTCGACCGGGAATCGATTGGGTCCGTGGTGAAGCCGACCTGATTGTTCGCGATGATGTGAATCGTACCGCCAACGCGATATCCACGGAGGCGCGAAAGATTGAACGTCTCCGGAACAATGCCTTCACCCGGGAATGCGGCGTCGCCGTGAATGCACACGGGGATCACGCTGCGCTCATCGCGCTCCACCTTCGCGCCACCGATGCGCTGGTTCGCACGCGTGAGGCCGAGCATCACGGGATTCACGACTTCGAGATGGCTCGGATTCGGCACGAGCTCCAACTCGACAGTCTTGTCGCCGACAATGCGCTCGCCCTTGTGGCCGAGATGGTACTTCACGTCGCCGGTGCTGCTATAGGCGCTCGCATCACCCTGACGGCCTTCGAACTCGCCGAACATCTCGTTGTACGACATCCCCATCACGTGCACGAGGACGTTGATGCGACCGCGATGCGCCATGCCAAGCACAATGCGACGCGCGCCATTCTCGGCGCCGCGCGTGATGATCTCGTCGAGCATGGGCACCATGACGTCGGTGCCCTCAATGGAGAATCGCTTGAAGCCCTTGTACGCGCGGTCGAGGAAACGCTCGAGGCCATCGACCGCCGTCAGGCGCTTGAGCACCTCGACCTTCTCGTCGTTGTCGAGCGGATGGACGATTTCACCGTCTTCCATTGCATGCTTGAACCACGCACGCTCATCTCCGCTGCCGAGGTGCGAGAACTCGATCGCAATGGCGTTGCAGTAGACGTCGCGCAGGTGACGGACGACGTCCGCCGCGGTGCCCGAGCCGTAGCCCAGTGCCTTGGCAGGAACGTCGGCGAGATCTTGTTCCACTATGCCGTGCGACTCAGGCAGCAGTTCCTGTGCGCTCGGCGGAGCCGAGCCGAGAGGATCAAGCTGCACCGCCAAGTGACCGTACTCGCGAATTGCATCGACAAGCGCGGCTGCACCAGCGGTTTTGCGGAGAAGCGACTCATCGGCGGCACCGCCGCTGCCCGAGACGCCGGCAATCTGCTCGGCGGTGCGGAAATACTGGCGCCAGGACTCATCGACGGACGCAGGATCGCGCCGGTAGGCCTCGAACTGTTCGGCGATGTAACCGTCGTTGAAAACCGACGTCGCCGGCGGGAAGGTGCTCATGCGCTTGAATTTAACGTGCAATCAGGCCGATTGCGTCTCTCAGACCGTCAGATAGTCAGAGGCAGGACCACCGTGAAGGTGGAGCCCACGTTCACCTGGCTCTGCACCTCGAGGTGGCCCTTGAGCAGGGTGGCCAGACGGCGCGAAATATAAAGACCCAGCCCGGTTCCCCCGTGGCGCCGCGTGAGTCCCGTATCCACCTGGGCAAATGGCCGAAAGAGACGCGACAGCTCCTCATCGGCAATGCCAATTCCGGGATCGCGGATATCGACGCGGAGCGCCGACCCGCCGTGGACGGAGACTCGCACGGCAATCGTTCCCTTGTCGGTGAACTTCACGGCATTGCCGAGCAGGTTGACGAGTATCTGGCGCGACTTGTCGATGTCGCTGGTCATGCGCACGTGCTCGCTGGGCAAAATTGCCGTGATGCACAGGTTCTTGTGCTCGGCGAGTGGCTGTACCACGGCGATGGCCGCATTCACCAGATCGGCAGCAAGGAACTCGGTAGGACGCACCACTTCGCGACCCTCTTCGAGGCTCGTGTACGCGAGGATCTCCTCGATCATCGCCGAGAGGTGGATCGTGACTGAGCGCATGCGCTCGAGGATGTCGAGCTGTGGCTCGCTCAGCGGACCAATGACCTGGTCCGCGAGCAACTCGTTGTAGCCCGCCAGCGCCGTGAGCGGCGTGCGCAATTCGTGACTCATCGTCGCCAGAAAGCGACCCTTCGCGCGATCGGCACTTTGCGCCTGCATGAGCAGCAGCGACTTGTGAACCGCCAGCGCGGCGTGATCCGACAACAGTCGCAGCCGATCGATTTCTGCATGACGAAATGCGCGCTCACCGACACCGCGTGCCACCGCGATCACACCGAGCGTCTCGCCGTGGGCACGCAGCGGCGCAACGATCATTGGCCCGAGTTCGAGCTCGGGCACCACCTTGAGCAGCGGCCGATCCGACTCGCTGTAGTTCGACTCGCGAATGACATCGAGGCCGAGCACTGCTTCCTGAAGCAATGAGCCTTCAAGAGCGAACGTGCGTCCGCGCGCTATCGCGAGATCGCCCGCAGCGGCAACGACTTCGCCCTGTGAGGCAATCACCCGGAGCACGGCGGCACCGGTTCCCGAACATTGCCGAGTTGCGACATCGCACAGAGTGCGGAGCACTTCGGACATGTCGCTGACTTCGGCGAGCCGGCGCGCGATGTCGTGCATCGGCGCCTGCGCGTCATCAGTCGAACCCGTGGCTTCGAGGAGAATTCCATCCGGCGCGCGATGCGCCACCGTACTCAACCGCCACGTCAGCGAATCAGCATGCGCCGGATGAAGAACAATCGCCAGGCTTCGCGGCTCACCATCTGCGAGCAACGCTCGAAGTTCGATTTCATGGAAGGCCGCGTCGTCACCGAGGAGCTTGGAAACCGGCGCATTGTCGGGAATATCCGAGCCCAGCCATTCCTGCCAACGCTTGTTGGCATACTTCACCTTCAGCTGGTGATCGAGGAGCGCGACGCCAGTGTCGAGGGCGTCGAACAGCGCTGCGGGAACGTGCGACGTCAACCGAGTTGCTCGAGCGCGTCGTGAAGTGCCTTGGCGGATGCCGGGCGGTTCTCGCGTTCACGCGACATCGCGCGCATCACGAGCTTGCTGACTGATTCGGGAATATCACTATGCAGCGTATGTGGTGCTGGTGGCGTTTCCTCGAGCACGCGCGAGATGAGCACGATTGCATTCGGTGCATCGAACGGCAATTTGCCCGTGAGACATTCGTAGAATACAACGCCGGCGGCGTAGACGTCAGCTCGCACATCGAGCTCATCACCAAGAAGTTGCTCAGGGGCCATGTATTCTGGTGTCCCCACAACCATGCCTGCCTCGGTGAGGCCCTGCGATGGCGCACGCGTCGCGAGGCGTGCGATGCCGAAGTCCATCACCTTCAGTGTTCCGTCGTTCTCGACAACCATGTTCTGCGGCTTGATGTCGCGGTGAATCACACCCGCGTCATGGGCAACTTCGAGCGCCCTGCACAGCTGCTTCGCGATTGGCAGCAACACGGAAACAGGCAACCGGCGGCGCTGGCGGATGAGATCCTTGAGCGACGTGCCTTCCACGAACTCCATTGTGATGAAGTAGAGCCCGTCGCTTTCGCCGAGATCGTGCGTGCGCACGACGTTCCGATGCGAGATCTTGCGCGCGAGCTTGATCTCGCTCTTGAAGCGCTCGAGTGCGGAGCCGTCGCTCGAGAGCATCTCCGGACGCAGTGTCTTGATGGCAACGACTTCCTGGAGCTCGCGATCGACGGCGCGATACACCATACCCATGCCGCCTTCGCCGAGCAGCGTCTTGATCTCGTAGCGAACACCGAGCGTCTTGCCCGGTGCGATCTCGCCGCGATCGATTCGCAACGTCTTTGCCGACAACATTGGCTGCGTGGCATCCGGATCGAGGATTGCCGTTGCTCCGGCCACCGCGCGATTGGCGCCGAGAAACTCTACGAGCGCCTGCTTGTCGCGCAGGTCGCTCAACAAGCGGCGAACCGCCTCGGCGAGTGTTCCAATTTCGTCGTTGCCATGCGCGGGAATCTCGGCGTTGTAGTCGCCATCGGCGGCGCGGCGCGTGGCACTCACGAGTGCCGTGACGGGACTCACGATCTGGCGCGTGACACCACCGGAGATGAGGAACGCGAGGAGCAGTGCGGCCGCGCCAGTGATCAGCAGAGTGCGACGCACACCGTAGAAGCCTGCGAGTTCGTCATCGAGCGAGCGCATGGCGACGAATCCACCAATCGCCCGACCTGAAGCGCTGAGCAGAGGGGTGCCCTGCCCCACGTATTCGGTGCCACCGATGTTGAACGATGCCTTCTCGCTTGTCGCGCCCATCATGGACGTCGACTTATGACCCGAGTCCGCGATTGCCTTGGCCGCCAACTCCACATTCTCGCTCTTCCGGAGAATTCGCTCGGCGACTTCCTGCTGAAGTGCCGCGCGCTGCTCGGCTTTGATGGTCGAGCCGGCAACGTGAGGAATGCGTCCTGTGCTATCAACCGTATAGAACGCGACTTCGCTTCCCGTTGAGCGACCGATGAGGACAGCGAGTGAGTCAGTGACCGGAATGGCTGCCATGAGCACACCGACGACGCCGGCCGTATTGGCCTGATCGCGCAGCATTGGCACCGTGACAACTTGAATAACGGTGGTATCGCCCATGACGCCGAATCCTGCCGCAGCTGTTCCGGCAAGTGCGCTATCGACAAGTGGGCTTGGAATGCGATTACGTGATGCGCCGGGATCGTCGCTCTTGGCCATGCGCACGCCCTGCGCGTCGATGACCTGCACCCATTTCGCATGCGCCTGATCGGCCGCTTGAATCGCCTGGTCACGCGCGTCGGCGCCGGAGGTATCGCTGACGATCGTTGTGACGACGATTGGATTTGTCGCGAATACGGTGAGGCCGCGCTGCAATTCCTTCTGGCGCGCTTGTAGCTGTTCCTCGATGCGCTGGTTCGTAACGGCAAGTCCCGCTTGAATGGCACGTTCAGCGTCGGCGCGAGACGCACGCGACGTCACGTAGAACGTGACGGCAAGAACGGCTGTGACGACGGCCGCGAAGCTGAGGAAAATCTTGGTGGAAAGACCGAAGCGCATTCTAGAAACGGTTACGGCGTGAGGTGCAGATTCCTCGACTTCGCTCGGAATGACACCCTGGCGCTCGGAATGACAGCTAGTACCGATCGCCGTTCGCGGAGTATTCCTGCCCGAACTTGTTCTTGTGTTGCACATAGCGATAGCCGCGCGCGTCCATCTCCATGCGCCCAACTCCCAGCCCCGTGCCGGCCACGGTGATTTGTTTCGTCGATTCCATCTGCACGCGGTCGTGCCAGACGTGCATCGTGTACGTCCCCGCGGGCACGCTGTTCACGCTGAAGCGCCCGTCCTCGCCGGCCTGCGTATAGTACGGCGTCTTGAGCACAATCACGTAGCCCGTCATGCGCGGGTGGATGTTGCAATAGATGGGATAGACGCCGGATTCCTTGAACGTCTGGCTCATTGTCTTGCCGCGACTATACACACCGGTATCAAAGGCGCCGTCGGCAGCCTTGGAAAACACATTGTGACTGAAGGAATCCTGATTCGGAAAGTCGATCTTGCTACCTTCCGTCACCGCCCGGATACGCGGTGCGAACTGCCGGCCCTGAAGTTGGACGGTCATGGCCGTTGGTGACATCTTGAATCGCGCACCCGCAGCCGGTTCCAGCCAGACGATGACGTCTTGCAAGTCCTCGGAAGTTTCGCCGGGACGCTCGAGCAGACTGACCTGGCCAGTGACTGCGCCTTGTGCACGAACGACAGGCGCCACACAGATGAGCAGTAGCGCTGTACGTCGCAAAATAGATGAAGACATCGTTCCCTCTCGAACAGATACTTTCATGACCGCTTTCCACAGCGCGGCTCGCGTGAACAGTGGTGCCACACGGGGCAGAGCGTCAAGCGCCATGACGCGGGCCTTCCTCCTCGTGACCCTCGGTGCCGGTGTTACCCCGTTGTACGCCCAGCGACCGGGACCGGATTCCTTGCGCGCCGCCGCCGACTCCATGGCACTCCGCCTCAAACGCGCCGAGGAGGCCATCGCGCTCCTCCAGCAGCAGTTGGCCGAGCAGGCAAACGCCGGCGTCTCCACGCGCAGCCGCATGAAGCTCGAGTTGAATGGCCGGGTGCTGGTGCATGCGTCGCGGAATGACGCGGACGTCAATAACGCCGACGATCCGCAATTCGTGCTGCCTACAGCGACACAGGGCACACCATTCATCATGACGGCGCGCCAATCCATGCTCGGCGCTGCACTCACCGCGAGTGACGTGCTGGGCGGCCAGTTCACTGGCGACATCGACGTCGACTTCTATGGCGGACAGCTATCGGGCAGCGGAGGCCGGACGTTCCCACTGCTCCGCATGCGCACCGCACGCGCGATCGTGCGCTGGCCACACGCCGAGATTCTTGCCGGCCAGGAGTCGCCACTCATTGCCGGGCTGAATCCAATCAGCCCCGCTGCAATCGGGACACCGTTGTTCGCAGCGGCGGGCAACTTGTGGCTCTGGCTTCCGCAGATTCGTGCGACCATCGAGACAGGCGACAACGTGCGCTTCGGCATCCAAGGCGCGGTGGTCTCCAACATCACCGGTGATGCGGTTGGCGCGTTCGACACCGGCGTCGATCCCGCCGAGCATTCGGGACGTCCCGCCGGCGAAGCACGGCTTCGCGTGCGCTGGGGTGAACCCGAGCAACGCAGTGAGCTGGGCTGTGGCGGACACGTTGGCGCAATCGATTCACCCACCGCCGGCAACGCACTCACCACCTACGTCGCCACTTGCGACGCGAGACTCTTCTTTACAGGTGCTGTAGAATTGCGGGGAGAAGTGTACTCCGGACGTGGTTTACGCGGATTGGGTGGCGGTGCCATCGGCCAGACCTTCAATGCCGGCGGCAAACCGCTCGACGACAAGGGCGGCTGGGCGCAGCTCAACATCGAGGCGAACTCGATGCTGAAGATCGGTGGCGGGTGCGGCATCGACATGCCGG